>NYVP01000188.1 GCA_002684575.1 Verrucomicrobiales bacterium | reverse complement strand
GGCTCATCTTCATCGTAAACTTTTTTCCACACTTCAAAATCTTCAACCTCGTGTTGTACTAATATGTGCATAATTTGAATTTATTTTTATAAAATTCGCGCAACTCTTGTGCCAATAAAATAAAATCTCCTAAAAAAGATTTTCAATACATATAGTGAATAAAAAACTACGTATTTCTTAACTATTGCATTCCAAAACCCAATGTCTGGTGAAAAATTTTAAATTAAAAATGCACAAAAACCCTATTTTTATAACGTGTGCCGAAATTGTTAAAAAAAATTGCTAAGATTTGACTTAGAGGCGGAGTTATATATGTGACTCGTGTATGTAAATACTCGGGACTTGCTGAGACTGGCCGTCCCCTTCCTTCAAAGTGGGGTTATAAATAAAGGAAGAGGGACGGCTCCTCGTGAGCCTAAGCTCATGAAACTTTCAATTTTTATTTAAACTTGGATCTCAATATTTATGCGAGCTTTTTTTGATAAATGAAAAAAATTTAAGCTCAATAATTCTATCCTTTTAATATATTCAAAATATCCTGCTCCTCAGGAAATTCTCCTGTCTCTTTTTTAGAGTAAATTAACTTACCATCAAAGGTAACTTCAAAGACTCCACCACTTCCTTCAACGATTTCGACATTTGCATCTGCAAACTCACTCTTTATTTTATCCGCCAAACTGACGGCTTGAGGTTTGTAGTTTCACATTCCTCAATAGAGAATAGATATTTCCATATATTATGTAGTTTAATTATAGTTAATATAAGCTACAAAGCCACTAGTCAAGTGACATAAAAAATCAAATTTACTTGTTAATAGACAAGGTTTGTGGGGTACTTGTCAGATTTAGATTTTTGACGGTAAATATATTATCAGAGCCAATAATAGTTTCTCCATTCACTTTTCCAAAACTCCACTTCACTGAATCTCCTTCGTTAAGCTTCATTCTCTGTAATCTCCGCAAACTCACATCAGTAGCTGCTTTTTCAGGAATTCGGAATTCGGTTTTCAATTGATCAGACGAGATCATAAAAAGGGAAATCTTAAAATCTTTTTCTGTATCACTGATTGATCTCCATCTAAAAAATGCATTTAGCTGGCCTGACTTTTTATCTTTCAAGTTATCAGGCCAGGGCAATTTACTGTTACACGAAGCATTGGTAAAAACTGGATAGGCCTGGTTTTTTCTAACATTAAGCCAATCAAACGAGTTGATAAGGTCATTTACTTTAAGAATTCTTGCATGATTATTAGCATGACCAAACGCTCCCCAGTAAAAATAAAGAGGGTACTTTCTTCCATTCATCGCATTAACAAATCTGTCATGACCGAAGGACCAGCCATCATTTTGACCGGAGTAATTTAATGTGATTGGAGGATCAGGCAGGTTAAGGTTCTCTGATTTTTTAAAATCAGAGAATGACATTCTCTGATCGGCATGCTCTATACCTGCCGGAACATTGGCTTTGATTGCCGCAAAAATATCTCCATGACGCAAGCCAATCCCTAGCGCACCACTTCCCCCCATTGAGTTGCCCGACAAATAAACTCTGTTAGGATCAATATCATAATTATCCGTGACCCACTTAACCGTATCTATAACTCGCTTTTCAACCGGCCGGGTTGATACGCCTGAATTTTGTTTTTTAAGATTAGCATCTCTCGCATGCATTCCTCCCCACCACCAATCTCCTTTGTTGGCCCTACAATCGACATAAAGGGCATAAAAACTTGGCGGAGAGTGATAAATATCATGGTTTCCGACTTGTTTTGTACACTTAACAGCAGAAAAAACATCATGCCCCGCTGAGTGTAAAACAACATATAATGGAGCATTTTTCTTAGGAGAATCAGGATGAATGACAATAAAAGTGTCAGTTTGTGGTTTATTATATCCCCATTCTTTTTTTATCCCATGTTGGAAGACTTCAATCTCTCTCGCACTATTTATTAGCCCTTCTTTTTTTTCTGGAACAATAACTGGCTCCCATTTTTCATTATCTGAAAAACCAAATATTATCGTGACCGATAAAATAAATATTATCCTTATCATTCCTCAGAATAACACTATTGAACAAAAATTAACAACCGTAGTCGGTATTAAAATTTAATTTTAATCAATTCCCAATATTAGGTTAAGTTTATAAGTAATGAATGATGTAGAGAATAAAAATTCTCCAAAGATGATAATAGGATTTGTCTTTGGTTTATTTGCAGGAGTCATCGGTGTTTTATTTGCTCAATACGTTGTTGGAGTAGATGAACCAGAAAAAAAATTTAATCACTCAACAATCTGAAAAGGCATTGAATGACTCCAATCAATTATCAAAGGCATCTCGATTATCAATAGCCAATACAGGCCCAGAAAAAAATCCCTTACCTGAGAAACCTGAGGTAGAAGACAAGAATGAGAAAAAAGATGAAGAGAAGGGCAATGAGTTCTGGGAAACTATCATGGCTCTTGGTGAAAACAAACAAAAAGCAGAAGTCAGTGTTGAGGTCGATAAATTAGCCGAAAGGCTGACACTTACGGCGAACCAAAAAAACAAACTTCAAGAACTCCTAGAAGCGAAGTCAAAAACTCAGTCAGAAGCTGGCTTGAAGTTGTTAACTGGAAAGGCTACGATTGCTGATCTTATCGCTTCAGACGAGGATAATTATTCTTCCATTGATAATGCAATGCAGGGTCTTCTCTCGGAAAATCAACTCGCAGAATATGAAACGTATGCAGAAGAACGCGAGATAAAGAGAATCGAAAAGAAAACAGAAGAAGACCTTGACGGAATAAGAGAAATAACTGGAATTACAGAGGATCAAATCGATCAGGCCCGTGACTTGTTTATTGAGATTAATGCTTCAGAAAAACCGGAGTCAATGGATATGACCAATGTTAATAGAGACCAATTTATGGGATTTATTGATGATGCTCTGGACAAAAGGATTAATGGTGTTGCTGAGTTCTTGGATGTTGAACAGGTCTCTAGTTACCGCAAACAAGTAGATGGCTTCAGAAAAATGATTTCAGCTTTTATTCCTGATAATGAAAATTAGAATTAGGGATTTGTACGATGCGGTCTTGCCTGACCTAACAATTTAAATGCCTTTTCTTGTAAATTAGTAAGTGGCCTATCAAGAGAAGTTTCTTTTCCAGGATCGGTAGAACTCACTTCCACAAAATTACCATTATTGTACAACTTGTAGGACTTATTCCTAACCCACCACTTTTGTTTAGACTCACTGTATGCCCAAGAACGTGGAGATTTCCCGCCTTTCATCATGGGCAAAAAGCTCACCCCATCGATCTTTTGATTATGATTTAACCCAGCCACTTCAATAAAAGTTGCAAAAAAATCTGACATATCGATCAAATCATCTGTTTTACGCCCTTTCTCTATAATAGACGGCCAGTTGATTATGAGAGGAACTCTAGTCCCAGTATCATCTAGCTTGCCCTTACCACCTTGAATTCTTTGTCCGTTTAAATTCGAAAAAATGGGCTCTTTAATCAGTTTATTCCCATCTGGGTAGGCAATAAATCTTGAAGGAGTTCCGTTGTCAGTTACAAAAACTAAAAGTGTATTTTCGCGTAATCCATTTTTATTTAGAAAATCAATCAACAAACCAGTCTGACGATCCATTTCAACAATCATTTCACGGTAGTCTAAATACTTACCACTAGGAGAAACCGGAACAGGCTTTTTAAGATCATCGGTAACATCATGGCATAAGGCCATTGAGTAAAAACTAAAAAAAGGTTGGTTTTTTTTCTGAGCCTTAAGCATATGATCCTCAAGAAATTCCCGATAGAGATCTGGTCCAAATTTGCCTTTTGTTCCAGTTTTAACAGAACCGTTCTCGTATATCATCGGATCATGATACCTTGGTCCCTCATGCCAACCGAAAACACAAAAATCATCAAAGCCTAATCTAAAAGGTTGTTTAGGATCATCCTTAAGAAGGGCTAATTGCCACTTGCCAGCCACCGCTGTTGTGTAACCAGCTTTCTTAAGCACGCTTGCTATTGTCTTTCTTTCTAATTTTCTTGGAAACGTTCCCCATCGTGGACTACCAATATTTTTGGGATAGCAACCTGTTAGTAACGCCATTCGTGTAGGATGACAGACCGGCATGCTATAGCAGTGCATTGCCTGAATGCCTGTGTTTGCTAAACCATCAAGAATAGGTGTTGGATAGGAATCACCTCCATAACAAGTCAATCCTTCATATCCAACATCATCAGCAAGAATAAATAAAACATTTACCTTTTTAGTATCACCCTGGAGTAAAAAGGAAAATGTTGTAAAACAAAATAGAAGCAGGATTGTTAGTCTCATCAGCCGATAATTACCTTAATGGTAAAATAACCTCACTGATGGTTCCAGAATTATATTTATACAGGTCACTATTGGAAATTTATGACTATTCTATGTGACTAGAACTTGATGCCCTTTCAGGAGCGCTGCTTGAGTAGACATCATCATGTCCACTATTGATATTAAATTTCATTAAGGATGATGAAAATTTTTGAATGGTTTTATCAAGCACGGAATCATTGGGTTCAGAGATAAAGTTTCTAATCGGAATTTTGGCCACAAGCAGGTGGTGAGGAAAAGTTGAGATCAGATAAAAACCTATCGAGGCAAACGCTAAGGAGGAGGCCCAGTCAGCACCAAGGAAATATGACCAAATTATAACTACTAAATATGCCGGTGCTCCAAGCCACACAGCGTCAACGTGAAGCTTTAATACACTTCTCAGAATATCTGAGTTCTTATTTTTTTGTATTTTGAATTGTGAAAGCCTGATCATATGTTTTGTAGAATGAATTGCTAGAAAATAGCCGCCTATAGCAAAAAGGGGTGGTAAATATACGAACCATAACAAACATATGATGGATTCGAAAATATATGCTGCAACTATAGGTGAAGACCATTTTATCCTTCGATCAAAAGAACCAACTACAGACAAGGTTATTGTTACTACGAGTAGAGAGAAGCCGAAAATTGCTATTGAGTTACCTAAAACTAAATCGTAGGAATAATTACTGAGGTGATAAAATGGTTCCCAAGTTTTCATGGGATGCAGTACTGAAGGAATTGCAACTACAAAAGATCCTCTCGTCCAGGCCCATGATTTGGGAATGTATGAAGAGCTTCCAAAACATTCTACCGCATGCACTCTGTCAGCTTCACCGAAATGAATCGCTGTTAGGGTTAAGAATGCCAATGTTACGATTAAGGGAAAAATATAAAAGAGCGAAAAGGTCAAAACCATCAAACCAATGTACCAAAAAAATTTGGTCCAACCTTTGGCCTTGAATTCACCGTTTTTCGACCATTCTTGGACATGAAGATCCAGGCTGCCGTGCGCCATTCCCATAAACGCTAAGGAGAAAACCCAAATCCATGACGATGCAGAGGGAACTATTGAAAAAATTTGTTTGCTTGCTAGCCAAATTAAACAAAGTGCAGCAAGTGGAATAAAAAATATGAGCGATCCGTGTGGACGGAGCGCTCTGGTTTGTTTATGAATTGATTCAACCACCTACTCAGCAGTTGGCAAGGAACCTTCGGATTCAAGCTTGGTGAGCATTTGTGCAGCAATCACACAAGCGACACCAAAACCAACCTTGTTGATAACATCAGCAACATTGTAGGCAATTTCGCGAAGACTTTCGTTACTTGATAATGCAAGCAGGAAGCCTACAGGATAAATTATCCAACCAATAGCAATGAACTTTTTCATAACCCCCAACTGACCTTGAAATGATTCTGGAAGATGGGAAGCAGCATTTGATACCTGGCCATATAGCTGTTTTACAATAAGCAGCCAAAATACGCATGATACTATGTAGAAACCCCACCAAACACCTCCGCCTAAAGGACTTGTCTCAGCAATCCATGCAAAGATAAGCATCCCAAGGGAAAGGGCGCCCAAATTCCAAAACAATCCTTTACTCTTTTTACCTAAAGCAAGGAGAAGTGGAAACTCTAGCACCATCAGTGGTACAGTAATCAACCAATCGATATACCTGTAGGCCGTTGGGAAGGCCGAAAGTTCACCAATTGAGACTTCGCCGTCAACTATGGTAATGGCGTTTGCCAATGACTCAGCGTAGATGGAAGCCATCCTGTAGTAGTGGAAACAAGCAACTGCGCAGATGATACCCGCGACAATTGCAACTTTTTTGTATTTATCGGAAAGAGTTCCCTGAAGCATCCATAAATAGATTGCACCAGCACCCATTCCAACAATACCCAACCAGAAGAGGTACAATGTAATACCTTCAGTGGAGAGGCCCGCTTGTAGAGCCTTGAATGTAGAAGAAGAAGTTTCGTTCATGGTCGAAATAACGAGAATGATATTGTTTTGGATTTGAAATTTTCAAAAGAGACGGAACTTTTAATGATCGATTTAATGAATCCAAAATGAATTAATATTCGTTCTCGCCGATGGATTGCAAAGCAGTTGTTCGCGTAATGTCATTAAGTGTTTTACATCTATTATAACCTCAGGAATTCTTTAGGAGTCTCGAAAACATCATTGCTAAATCCAAGAGCGCTCTTGAGTTTTACATCTCTATCCCAAGGGTTACGTGTAAACAATAAATCCTTCAATTGCTTAAGGTTCAAGTTAAGTAAATATTGGAGCGGATTAACTATGACAGTGTTAATTAATGGATAGTCAGTCCCATAGAGGAGGCGTCCTACAAGGCGTTTATCATTAATAACTTTCCCAAGATTTTTTCTCTTGTTAATCTGGGTTAGTGAAGATATGTCTGCATACAGATTGGGATATTCATCCATCATTTCAAGAAGCCTATCAATATTTTCATATCCTTCAGATTTTCCTGAACTCGCAACATGTGCGGCGATTACTTTAACGCCAAGACTCAAAGGCAATCTTAAAAGTTCAGGATCTCCTAGAAGGTCATTGGTTCTTGTGAACGACTCTTCATTTCCAGTATGCACTAGTAGAGGTAAGTCCAACTCAATTATTTTTTTATAGTACGTAATATATCTCTCATTCGAAGGATCCATGCCTTGAATATTAGGAAGCCACTTAACCAAAACTGCTCCATTTTCTTTTGACCAACTTAGTTGATTTAGTGCATCAGGTCTGTTCGGGTGAATACTTGCACCGAAATACAACTCAGGATAACGGGCAACTTGTTCGGCAACATATTCGTTGGGAACATATACCTCCATTTCATCTTCAACGATGCTTCCCTTTTCATCTCTAGGTGCATCCAAGGCAAGAAGAACGACTCCATCAACGTATTCAGAATCTTGAATAGAGTCGACGATTTTATCGACAAGGATTTGGTCACCGTATTCATGAACTTCATCATCGCTACTACCGAATGATCTCAAGTAGACATCATATTTCCAGCTGTCTCGCAAGTTACCAGAAATAACTGCGCCACTACCTCCTGTACCAATGCCTGCGGTATGACAGTGCATATCAATAATACCTTTAGGAGGATCCTCTACCTTTTTGCTATAAGGACCTTTAAATAGAATTAACCTAAAAACAATAAGCCCAACGACAGACCATAAAATGATAAGAAAAATTAACATAGATTAAAGTATTTCAGTTTCATCAATAATAAGAGATAAAAGGGGCTGAAATTTTTGCCAAATTACATGTAAAATCACAATGACCATAACCAGACCAAAAAGTAAAGAGGAAGACATGATGCGTGGTCAAATCTGATACTATGTTCTACCCAATTAATTCGTCAATAACTTCTCCACCGGTCTGAGAAAGCTGCTTAAATCTTCCTCCATGGAAATAGGTCAGCTTGTTATCATCCAGACCTAAAAGCCGTAAAAACGTGACATGCAGATTCCTAATAGGGTGAACCACTTCAACTGCTTTTTCCCCTATTTCATCAGTCGCACCAATAATGGCTCCTTTATTAACTCCTCCACCAGCCATCCATAAAGGCATCGCATTTTTATTATGATCACGCCCTAACCGCTCGCCTCCACCTCGCTTACCGTTGTCTGGAGTACGTCCAAACTCACCGCACCAAACAACTAAGGTTTCATCTAATAGACCTCTTTCTTTAAGATCTTTTATTAATGATGCTATAGGCTTATCTACTGAACGAATACGCTCTGTATGGGAGCGCTTTATATAATCATGAGAATCCCAACCTGCGGTATACACCTGAACAAATCGAACACCTCTTTCGACCAATCTTCTAGCAAGAAGTAAACGTCTTCCAAACTCCTCGGTCCTGACATCATCCAAGCCATAGGCTTCACGAGTCGATTCCTTTTCATTTCCAAGATCAAGAATTCCTGGAACCTCCATCTGCATCCGGTAGGCTAATTCATAACTTTCCATACGGGCGGAAAGTTCTTGGTGATGAGGATGACGCTCCACATGCAAAGAGTTTAGACCATTCAATAAATCAAGATGTCCACGCTGACCTTCTCTGGTCACTCCTTTGGGAGGATGAAGATCAAGAATTGGAGAGCCCTTGGCACGCAAAGTTGTTCCTTGAAAGTGAGGGGGTAAATATCCATTTGACCAGTTAGCTGCTCCCCCCTGCGGATAAGCCACTTCGGGTAACACTACATAACCGGGTAAGTTCTGATTTTCAGAACCTAAACCATAAGTTACCCAAGAACCAATGGCCGGGTCACCACCGAAACGATTACCGGTATTCATGTGATAATTGGCTGTTGGGTGATTAATGGATTCTGCCTGACAGCCACGATAAACACACAACTCATCGGCAACACCAGCCAAGTGCTCCCACTGGTCACACATCTCTATACCACTCTGTCCGGCCTTAATAAAATTGAACGGACTCTGCACGTAGTATCTCTCCCCAGAACCCATGGCAGAAAGAAATTTACTCTCTCTCTTGAATTTTTTGAGATGCAAATCTTTGAGCTTTGGCTTGGGATCAAAAGTATCTATATGACTTGGCCCGCCAGCCATATAAAGAAAAATACAACGCTTGGCTTTTGTTTTGGGAAAATGAGCTACTTTCGGAGTTAACGGTCCCTCGGCTGTTTCTGCCCTAAGCATCGAATGAAAGGCCAATGCCCCTAGGCCTCCGTTAATGCCATATAAAAATTCTCTTCGTTGCATTTTCAATAAACGTACACAAATTCGTTGGAATTAAACAGGACCAAACACAAATCTCCCATCGCCAATGTTTCAATACCCACATCCCATGGCTTAAGGTCGGGCTTATATTCTCCACCAGCATAGACATCCAAATCTTCCACCCACCAAAAGGCGAGCCCTGTCATTTCTTCAACCATTCGACGAATCACATACTTTGGCTTCTCTATCTCTTCCTGTGGATTGGATGTATGCTGTTCGGTGAAAATCTTAAGATGTTCAAAACACATCTTTAATTCATCTTCATTCGGGAATCGCTGATAAGTTAACTGAAAGGCGAGTTGGACTTGTTGTTTAATACTGTTTGGTTTTTCTCTTTCAAGCCTAGCAGCAAGAGCCAAGGCTCGAGCCCGTATGATTGGACTGTTTAGCATTGTAAAGGCCTGAGGGGCGATGGTGGCATTCTCACGACGTTCACAAGAAGTATCAGGACCAGGCTTGTTAAAAGTTTCCAGCATTGGATCTGCCAAGGTCCTAATCCGCTCAGCATAAAGTGTGCGTCGATTACGTTGAGAAGGGAGAGGGTCGGCCTGATAGGCGGGACCTACTGAACCCATGATATGCCGTGGCTGCATAGCCACTTCATCATTAATTTCAGGATGACACGGTATACCTCCAACAGATAAATTTAACTCACCAGATACGAAGAGCATTGAATCACGCAATTCCTCAGCACTCAAACGGCGCGGGGAAAACACCGAGTAGCTCACTCCCTTGGGATCAAGTCTTGCTAAAGTTTTTGGTTCTGGATGTTTTGTTGATCGTTGATAAACCGAAGAGCTGAGAATGATTCGGTGTAGTTTTTTCAATGACCAACCCTCATCCATAAATTTTTGTGCTAACCAATCCAGAAGCTCAGGATGAGTTGGCTTCTTACCTGTTCCTCCAAAATTATTTGGATTGCCCGCCAAGGCCTGTCCAAAATGCCATTGCCAAATACGATTAACAATGACTCGCGAAGTGAGTGGGTTGTCTTTGTCGGTAATCCATTGGGCAAGCTCTTCGCGACGACCACTTTTTTTATTAGTCACAGAGGAAAGTTTTTCTGAACCACTAAAAAGACTTAAAAATCCAGGGTTAACTTCGTCTAATGGAGTCTCAATAGAGCCACCCTGAAGAATATGAATTTGATCCGGCTTTCCATTAGAAACTGCAAAAGCGGCAGCTTGAGATCGCTTGAGCTGATAGTTGAGCTGTTGACGTCTCTTATTCCTGACCTTTGAGTGACCAGCTTTTTCAGATTCTTGATCAAACTTCATTACCGGCCTCTCTTCCTCGGGAAGAGTATTAATACTTCTTATCCCATCCGCTTTAATAAGACGTTGGTAACGTGCGCCATCTTCTTTAATCCCTTTTTGATTTTCGAATTCCTGCCACGGAAGGGGCTGCTCGGAAAAAGACACAGGAGCAAATATCGCCTGCATCCGATAATAGTCTTTTATTGGTATAGGATCAAATTTATGGTCATGGCATTTCGCACAACGAAGCTCGTTGGCTAGGAAAGTCACTCCAACCGAATTAACCACATCATCTAGGTACTGCTGACGAGTCACTGCTTTGACACTCATCGCGGTATGCTCCCAAGGTCCCATCCGTAAGAATCCTGTAGCAATGATGTGCTCAGGATCACTTCCATTAATTTCATCTCCTGCGATCTGTTCTCTTACAAATTGGTCGTAGGGCTTATCCTCATTAAAAGAACGAACCACATAATCTCGATAACGCCAGGCATGAGGCCTCGGATAGTCATTGGAAAACCCTGCGGAATCACCATACCTCACCACGTCCAACCAATGTTTTGCCATTTGTTCTCCGTAATGTGGAGACTCAAGCAAACGATCTACAAGGTTTGACCATGCCTCGGCAGAATTATCATTCCATGAATCTATAAATTGCTTAACTTCTTGAGGGCTCGGTGGGAGCCCCGTCAAACTAAAGCTCACTCGACGGATTAAAGTGGTCGGATCCGATTGCGCCGCTACAGAAAGACCTTTTGGTAACTTATTTTCGATGAAATAATCTATGGGATGGACTCCATTGGGAACTTCAACCTCCTGTAAATTTTGGTATGCCCAAAGGTCCTCTTTTTCATACTTTCTATTGGTCCATGTTGGATCCATCCCTCCGCTCGTCATGACCTTGACTCCGTTGCCCTTTTCCCAAGGGTCCGGAGACTTTAGAATTTGAGCAATTTTTTCTTCACTAGGCCAATTTGCCCCACCGTTTATCCAATCTCGAAGGTATCCAATCTGATCCTTATCCAATTTATCATTTTCTTTGGGAGGCATGGCTGACCAGTCATCCTCGTGGACACGAGTGATGGCTAAATATAAAGGACTCTTATTTGCATTTCCCGGTATAATAGAAGGCTCTCCACTCTCTCCCCCTTTAATTAACCCATCAAGTGAACGCATATCCAAGTCCCCTTTGATCTTATTATTAGGTCCTTCCCCGTGACAGGCCAAACACTTGGACTTAAAGAGAGGTTGGATCTTATGAGCAAAGAGGGTTTCAGAGACAGGATTCGCAGAATGGGACTTTAATATACCCATTAAAAAAAGACTGATAGTTAGCAGCGGCCACCTCACAAATAAATTATAAAGACAATGAATTAATGTCGCAAGTTAACTTGATGAAATCCAATATGAGGAAAAAATAGAATTTTATTTTTTGGGGACTTTTTCGTGGGCTCCTAAAAAGTCCAATCCAACCAACCTTTTTCAAAAAGGATTTTTAGGACAATGGCGAGAATAACTGGAAAAATAATGAATATTGAAACCCATTTGGCTCTATCTGCCTGTTTTAATTTTTTCTCTCCCATCTCTCCCTTCGAGGCATGGTAAGAATTTTTAAAAAACCGTTTCCAATATTCTAGAAAATTCATTTACTAACATTATCTCAATAAAGAGTAAATTTAAACTTTATACCAAAATTAAAAGATTATATAATCTCATGAAACCAATAATTAAGACTTTTCTAATCGGTAAACTTAATGCTTTTGAGATAACCATCCTCACCTGAAGAAGTGAGGCTAATCCGTTGTTTATTCTCCATATTCATCATGCTTAATTCCATGGTGGCAATCTTAGACCATTCTATTTTTCGATTACTACTGGACTTAAAAGCTTCCTTAGGAACGACTATTTCTTTGGGACCGTCCCCTTGTACTTTTTGAGTATATGAAAAATCCCCAATGTTATTTTCTCGGCTCAGAAATTTACTTTCTAATCTAATAGTAACGACAAGATTTTTGTCTTTCGGATCAATCAGCAAACATAAACTTTTATTCTCTGAAAATTTAGTTAGAGGACTCTGAAACTTGTAAGTCTTAATACTAAAGTTATCTCTAGAGGACCAATCCCTAGTACCATTTTTAAAATCCTCAAAGATGTCGGTTTCTTTCGAGATACTTTTCAGTTTTCCAAGATTAACCTCTTTAGGAACAATTTTTTCCTCTTTAGAATTGATTACAAAGAATGAAGCACTCCCTCTTTCCAACTGCACAGGCTCCGCGAGCCGGTACCGAGAACTAGCGAAGATATAAAGTGGTAAGCCCTTATAGATTGGAACATCAACGGTTTGCTTTAATTGATTACCCTTGGCCTTTGCATGAATCCAGAACCGCGTCCTGGAATTCGGATCATAGCTATAATAAATATCAGTACCTTCTAAGTTTTTCTTATTATGAGGCATGACTGAAAAAGTGGCCACAAAACTCTTGACTGAGAGCTCGGTAGATGGTGTCTCCGGAACATTAAAATCTTTCCTTTTAAGATATTTTTCGAACCATAAGTTTAATAGGACCCACTGCTCATTCCCAGGCCCGTGGTTCTGATGAACATTACTACTAACTCTCCAGTTTGAATGCTTTAATAGATCTATCGACTGATAAATTCTCTCGAAAGTCGAATGAAAATCATTGGATGAGGTGATGAATAGAACGGGGCACTTAACTAGCGGCCAATAGCCCTCAGGATCCATAGTCTTTTTGTACAGATCGAGGTATCTAAAGTGATTCCTGAGACT
>NYVP01000187.1 GCA_002684575.1 Verrucomicrobiales bacterium | reverse complement strand
GAATTATAGCCTCAGTTAGCTAGCAATCAAGGGAGAATCTTGTATAAGTTCAATATTAAGTGTTTATTAAGAATTCCTTATTATTTAAGTTTTTTGAATTAGATCGTCCTTTAAAATGATAGCTTTGAATGCAATTATCCACAATAGAGTCTATATCTATCTATTACTGAGGAAGTAAAATGGACCATTTATCCCAAGCTAAGAGAGTAATTCAAATTGAGATTGACGAAATCAATGACCTTTTAAACAGGATTGATGATAATTTTTCGTCAGCCATTGAACTACTGGAATCAACTATTTCCTCAGGACACAAGATTGTGGTAGTTGGTGTTGGAAAATCCCACAACATTGGGCACAAAATTGGAGCCACTCTAAACAGCACTGGGGCACCGTGTGTTATACTAAATACACAAAATGCCCTCCACGGTGATATTGGTGTTATATCGGATGGAGATACAATACTCGCCTTAAGCTACAGCGGAGAAACTCAAGAAATATTGAATATCCTACCCTACTTAAAAAGATTTGATATTAGTCTTATAAGCATGACTGGAGAACCAAAATCTTCACTGGGAAAGAATAGTGATATCGTTCTTAACACCAGTGTAAAGAGAGAGGCTTGCCCAATGAATCTTGCTCCTACATCAAGTACAACTGCAATGTTGGTTCTCGGTGATGCATTGGCAATGACTCTACTTGATTCTAGGGGGTTCGTGAAAGAAGATTTTGCAAAACTCCATCCAGGAGGATCACTTGGTAGAACGCTTTTAACAAAAGTTTCGGATATTATGCGAGCCGGTGAAGACTTTTGTACTGTTTTATCAGGAACCAAATTAAGAGATGCTCTTGAAAAAATGACAAAATACCGATCAGGGGCGGTGGTTATAGTAGAAGCAGATTGTCATCTTCGGGGTATTCTTACCCAAGGTGACTTTGTAAGATCTATACAAAGAAATCCGAACATACTGGATAATAGCGTTTCGGAATTTATGACTAAAGATCCCGTAACCATCAGGGACGATCGTTTAGCCGCTGAGGCTATCAAATTAATAGGTGCTCATCGTATTGATGATTTAGTGGTCGTAAATGAAAAAGGGCATGCTATTGGCCTAGTTGATTCTCAAGACCTCAGTACAATGAAGTTAATTTAAAGTGATAAAATTTTCCATTGAAGCGTTTACCTTCACTATTAAAATAAACAGACTAAAATAACCCAAAATTTATTATATGGCAGTAGTAGCAACTCAGATCAAAAAAGGTCAATGTATCGAATACAGTGGCGAAAAACTTATTGTTTTGGACTTAGACCACCGCACCCCAGGAAAAGGAAATGCAATCATACTGGCCAATTGCCGTTCATTGCAGTCAGGAAAAACAAAAACAATTCGATTCGCATCTTCTGATAAAGTTGACGTCATAACAGTAGACCGACAAAAACTCGAATACAGCTATACGGACGGAACAGGTTACTTTTTTATGAATCCTGAAACTTATGATTCAATTGAACTTAGTGCAGAATTATTGGAAGAATCGAAAGATTTATTAATTGAAAATCTGGTAGTTGAAGTTCTTTTCATAGAGGGTAAAGCTTTGACTATTGATCTACCCCCTCAGGTAGAATTAACCGTCAAAGAGTCATCCGAAGGAATCAAAGGTGATACCGCTAATAACCCTCAAAAGCCTGCAACTTTAGAGACTGGGATTGAAATTCAAGTTCCTCTGTTTGTCAAACCTGGTGATAAAATTAAAGTAGATTCTAGAACCAAGAAATATGTAAGCCGAGTCTAGCAATTATCGGATACCTAGATGCCACCAAGGTCGCCAAAACGCACATCGCGTCTTCAATCATCAACAACCCACAAAACGGTCCGAAGATCTGATTCTGGTGGAATCGATATTCCACTCAATTGGTTGAAATCAGGAGTAGGGGTACTTCTCTTGCCTTGTTGTATTTTGGCAACCCAAAGTTTTCTTAGCGCTTTTGGTGAAACCTCAGCAAAAACCCTGCTAATTCAATCTGCAGAACTTTGGTTCTTTTTCATTGGAGTCATTTTATGGCTTATTTATTTTTTTGGTCTCCCTCGGCCATTATTTCTTTATGTTCTCGGTCACGAGCTTACTCATGCTTTTTTTGTACTCCTCTGTGGCGGCAAGATTAGTGAATTCAAGGTTAAATCTGGAGGAGGTCATATTGTTACAAATAAAAACAATGTTCTCATTTCTCTGTCTCCATATTTTATACCCTTCTATTCAGTAATCCTGATAGCTCTATTTGGAATAATAGGCATCTTTGTTGATAATTTATTTGAATACCATCCAAACGTACTTTTTTGGGGGAAAATTGGATTTAGTTGGTCTTGGATTCTCTATATGTCTGTTGGTATCACCTGGTGTTTTCATTTAACTTTCACAAGCTGGATGATTACTAAAAACCAACCTGACCTTAAACAGAACGGCACCTTCTTTTCACTAGTTTTTATCTATTTCATCAATCTCATGATTCTTTCCATAACACTAATACTTGTTTCAAACGAAATTAGTTTAACAGGTTTTTTCGAATCACTTTTGGACAATGGAAGTAAACTGATTAATCAAGCATCAAGAATTCTTCGATGAAGATACTAATTGGCTTTTTGACTTTTTTTACCAACAAAAGGCAACGCTAATATTAAGAAAAAAATTAATGCTAAAAGAGTCATTTCTATAATATAGAAGGGCCAATCATGAAGTACATCCATTAACGAACCCTCTGCCTTATATCGAAAGAATCCATAATTCGCACCAGTAATCCAATCAAAAGTACCAGCAATTAATACATAGATTAATCCGCAAATCCATACTCTAATAACCGCTCCCTTTCTTGGTCTCCAATTTAATACTAAGGGCAAATAGATAGCCACGATGACGACAATCGAATGGAGTTGAAAAAACGCAAAAAAAGAGAAACTCGGAAAGTTATAGCAGGTTGATGGGGTAAACAATGCCTGCAATGTCGCAGCCAAGCCAAAAAAATAAGTTATTTCTGCACAAAGACGATTCTTGAAGACAAGGGCGAAGAAACCCGCAACGGCAGCTACATCACAAAGGTGCAGAGGAAACATTGAATCTTTATCAAGAGGTATTCCATCAAGCGTACGACTAATTATTTTCGCGGGATAACATGTGATTAAAAAGATGGCTAAAACTGCTGATACAATACCAGTAAATTGATTTGAAGATTTAACCTTGGTAAAAATAATTATTATGGAACCAAGAATAAGAGTGAATATGAGTGCGGTAAGATGAGCGGTTTCAAAATGTGGCAAAAGTTCAGGAACTCCTGAGAGAAGAAAGTCGAACATAATGAAATTTATAACCACCGAGTAAGATCACATGGAAAGCAATCTTTTTGATTCTCGGAGAAGAAATTTAATATCCTGGAATGGCTCTGGACCAACATCCATCCATCTCAACTTTGATGATTTATCTATTAGAAAAACACCATGGAGTGGCATACCCTCAAAATCATCGTATGAACGGTAATCTTTAAATGATCCAGACTCTAGATCGGAATATAACTTGAAAGGGAATCCCTCCTCTCCTGATGAACATAAGTTATGGGCCTTCGCCAGTTCACTAAGTTTCTCAGGACCAACAGCCACAATTTCAATTCCCGAGTTTTCAAATTCTTTGGCAAAAGGGGTTATATTATTAAGCTGTTCAACACAATGTTCACAATTATGTCCAAGGTAAAAAATTAAGAGAATTGGCTTACCTGAAAAAGATTCAAGCGAAACACGTGTTCCATCCTCACACAATAAATCAAAATTAGGTGCAGATGGAGATTGATAAACTAAAGGGCCTAAATGATTTAGTTTTTCGGGTTTATTGTCACCAAAATCTTCTCCACGCCATGATTTATCAGTCTTCCAATTTTCTGTTCCAACGAGACGCTTGGCAACTGGGAGAACCCTTGTAAATGGAGAGAACTCTATGTCGATTAACGATGATTGATTCTGTAAAATTCTAAATTGCTTTTCAGATTCAGATTGATCGCCCATGGATTCTAAAACGTGAATGTATGTAGCAAGAGGTAAAACTTGATTTTTCCCATCGTTTACGGCTTGGAGAGCAATTTCTTTGGCTTTAGACTTTTCTCCATATTTGAGATGGAGCATTGCAAGCGCAGGTTTTTTTCTTTTAATTTTCTTGGCCCTTTCATCATCTAATTTCTCACCTTGAAGTAGTTCGTGGCAAACACTCAACTCATCGCGTATCGGCCTTAAGTACTTTAATTTGTCTTCACTGGAACGAGCCGCATCCTTGACAATTTTATCAACCTCTTCCTTTTTTTTCTTCTCAGATTCAGCTTTCTTTTTAGCTTCTTCAGTCTTTTTTTTCTTTATCTCCTCATACTTGGAAACCCTTTGATTAATTTGATCTAAAATGTTATTGAGAGAATTGGGATCTTGTTTTTCAAAATGTGTCCGGCCAATAACTAATAAGCGTTCTGCCTGAAGCTTCTCATTTTCTGTAGGTTCTAAGTAATGAGTTTTGGATAACTCAAGAATCATATCCCATTGCTCAAATTGCTCTAAGGTTTCCACCAGTCTTTTTCTTCCAAATGCAGAAGATGAATAGCCCTTACCGTAGTGATTAAGCTTTGGATGTTGTGGATTATCAATAAGCCCCTTGGACATCAATATCGAATCGTTAACTTTGCCGACATAATGCCAGTTTCTAATAAGCCATTCATTATTATGTGCATAATTATGAATGGTATCTGGAAGAACACGGAATTCTGATTGTTTATTATGATCAATCCTAGCTGAGGCTTCTTGATGATAAGCAGACTCAGCATAACGTTTGAGTTTACTATAAATGTGACCTGACATATGCCACATATGGGCAATAGATGGTGCCGTTTGGTGAAGCACAGCAGCAGAGGAAAGTGCTCGAACAGGTTTCTTACCATCCCAGAGATGAATCCTAAAATGATGAGCAGGATGCAAGGGATTTTCTTTAAAAATCTGCTGCATTATAGCATCTACAGATTCTCTACTTCCGATAGGTATTCCTCGATGACTGAATTGCCATAATCGGACAACTAGTATAGCTTTTGCTTCAAGGTCATCTGGATACTCGTGAATTATATTCTCGATATCCTCAATAAGTTTTTGTCTTCTTTTTTTTACATCTTTGGGCTCATCAGCCAGAAAAGACTCCTGTGCAGAAATATACAATCTTTCTCTTTCCGATACTTTATCTTTAAGCTCCACTGCCTTCGCTATGAAACCCTTTGACCTTTTAGTATTCTCCCAATTGGCCATCGACATTCCCCAATACGCCATAGCACAGTTTGGGTCCTCAGCTGCAATCTGACGAAACGTTCGCTCTGCTTCATAATACCAAAAACCATGAAGCTGACCGATACCTTGATTGAACATTTGTTGCCCCTTGGCCCAGGTCGTTGTCACAGGAAAACTAACGTTACCTGTTCCATCAATTATGATTGCGGTCTGCCTTGGCCCGTCATCAAAAGATTCGCCAACATGAGAATGACCTGGGGCAGGATTAGAATTTTCTTTCTTCTCGTCTGCCTCTGAATTAGAAGTGAATGCGAAGAAGGAAAT
>NYVP01000186.1 GCA_002684575.1 Verrucomicrobiales bacterium | reverse complement strand
TTGGTAGATAAAAAATTTTATATTCAAAAGAAACTAATTTTGAATTCATAGATATAACGGTACTTGAGCCACTAATTTTATAAAACTAATTCAGATATAAAATAATAAGGTTAATATGCCTAAACTTTAGGACAAATGATCATTAGACTAACGATAATTATGTGAATAATGGTTTAAACATGCATAAATCATGTATTCTTTACGGCACAAACACTGGAAACTCTCAAGAGGTTGCTGAAACCTTAAGGGACGAATTAGAAAAGCATAATATCGAGATAGAATGCTCTGATATGTTTGATTCAAGTCCTAATAAAATGGAGGATTACACTGACATTTATCTAGTTGTAAGCACATGGGGAGAAGGTGAACCACCCGATGATTCTGAGGACTTCTTCGAAGCTCTCAAGTCGCTACCAGACGATTATCTTTCCGGAAAGAGACACGCCGTGTGCGGTCTTGGTGATTCTTCTTATGATATCTTCAATGGTTTTGGCAAAGATATCGAAACTGAAATGAATCGTTTAGGATCCAAACAAATCTTAGACAGGGTCGATTGTGATATTGATTTTGAAGTATTATCAGACCCTTGGATCGAAAAAATAGTTGATTACGAAAAAAGCAATAGATCATAAACAAAATTTTTTATAATGAATTTCAGGCGAGTAAATTCTTTCTAATTCCATTAATTGTTTCCAGATGTTTTTTTATCATTACTGATATAAAGGAAAGAACAAACCCCAACCCAAACATAAAGAATCCAGACTTTAAAAAGAAAGAAGAGTTCATCCCTTCAAAATAAGCAAGCCCACTTCCAATTATTAGAAAAACACTAATAAACATAAACGTGCAACCTAGCCCCATTGCCTTATCTGAACCTTCTAGCTCCCCAAATGAATCATTCTCAAATTTTTTATTAGTGTCATCTATTCCGTAATTGTAAGGCTCAGCCAATTTAAAGGAATAACTCTCTTGCTTTGATTTAGTGATACCAGATTCAGATAATGAATCATGCTTTAAAACAATAAGATTTTCCTCTAAAGGTTGAGAAGGGTTTTGATTACTAGTGATGTCTTCTATTTCGGGCTCGAAAATTTCAGGTTCATCGTCAACCTTTCCAAAGACAGGTTTCATGTAGAGTTGATCATAACCTATAAATTTTACACTTACCGCAAACTCTTGTCCTCGTTGAAGAGAATTAACATACTCGCCATCCTTCTTGGTAAATAATACTGCTAAGTCCAGATCAGACTCCTCTGCAGTGCAGTTTGATGAGTACCCCTTATTATAAAGTTCATCTTTCTGAGGCCCAAAACATTTGGAGACGGATTGAAATATTAAATCCAAAGAGAGGACTGTACCCCTAAAAGGACTCAAAGAGCTTTCTAATTCATCGCCTAACAACCTCCTTTGAGTTAACTCCTTAAGAAAATTTAAGATGACATTATTATTCTTTCCACTCATCGATAAAATAGTGATAGATTTACTAACAAATAGCAAAAGTATTTAATTAATAAAAAGACCTAAATGTAACCTGGTCAGAGTTTTGTTTGATTCGAATAATCAACTCTATATCATAGAGCAATTGTCATTTTTAGAGAATATAAGGGTGGCAAGCTCATAATTGAGGAGCAAAGTTAAATTTATTACAACAATCACTCTAAAGGTCTCATGCTTTCACGACTCACATTTGCTACTATCTTTCTAACCTTATTCTCTATAAGTAATAGCAAGGGCGAATCTCTAGGACTAAAACCAGGCGATCATGTCGTGTGGATTGGCAATACTTTAGCCGAACGAATGCAGTACTTCGGTGACATTGAAAGCCACCTTCATGCGCGTTATCCTAATCACAATCTTGTTGTTCGTAATCTCGCTTGGTCAGCAGACACTGTTAGCTTACGCCCTCGGCCGAAAAACTTCGGCGATATTCATCAATACCTCTCAGTAGTAAAAGCAGACGTCATTTTGGCATTTTATGGATTTAACGAAACTTGGGACTACAAAGGTAAAAATGGGATCAACCGATTTAAGACAGACCTTGAGAGTTTTATCAAAGAATTACAGAGCAAGAATTACAATGGATTAACAGCTCCAAAGATAATCCTCTACTCCCCATTGGCATGCGAGGGCAATGTTGTTCCCGATACTAAAGAAAGAAATCGCCTGATTTCTCTTTACTCAAATACCATGCAAAATGTTGCCATATCGCATGGAATTCCGTTTATAAATCTCTACAACGCTTCCCAAAAATTGTATCAACAAGATAACGATACTAGTTATACGATTAATGGCATTCATCTCACTGCTGAAGGATACGTTAAATTGGCACCTTCAATTCTTCCTGATAGCCTCTTTGCACCTCTTCCTAAGAATGCCCTTCTAGAAAAAATTCGGGATGAAGTATTAGAAAAGAATGACACTTTCTTTGATTGGTACCGTACTGTTAACAGCTTTTACATTCACGGCGATCGAAGAAATCCTTACGGCACGGTCAACTTTCCTCTTGAGCGAAAAAAACTTCTTCAGATGACAAGCGTCCGAGATCATCGAATTTGGAAAGTAGCCCGAGGTGAGAAAATTCCCGCCGAAGTTGATGATTCTTCAACCGTTAAAATTCCCTCCACTATCCCCGGCAAAAGAGGAGGCACCTCTCCTGCACTAACTCCCGCGCAAGAAAAAGCTAAGTTCGAAATTACCGAAGGTTATCAGGTAGAACTTTTCGCCTCTGAAGAGGAATTTCCTGAACTTCGCAATCCAGTTTCAATTAATTTTGATGCCGCTGGCCGACTCTGGGTTGCCACTATGCCCTCCTACCCACATGCGCTTCCCGGCATCAAAGCCAACGACAAAATTCTTATTCTTGAAGACACTGATCAAGACGGAAAAGCCGACAAACGCACCATTTTTGCCGAAAATCTTTATCTGCCGCTTGGTTTCGAGTTTGGAAAGAATGGCATTTATGTTTCACAGGAACCCAATCTTGTTTTCCTTGAGGATACCGACGGTGACAGTAAGGCCGATAAAGAAACCATATTACTGCATGGCTTTGGAAGTGAAGATTGTCACCACGCCATACACAATTTTGTCTGGGGACCAGGAGGAGGACTGTATATGCAAGAGAGCGTGTTCCATAATACTCAGGTGGAGACCATTTATGGACCTCGTCGCAGTAAGGACAATGCAATCTACCGTTTTGATCCACGAACCCATCGCCTAGAAATCGCCTCTCGCCTTCCACCTGGAGGAAACCCTTGGGGTTACGCCATTAATCAGTGGGGCGAACATCTCTATGTTGGTCGTCACAACAACGCATCACTTATCAATCAGCCTGAGTCCGGAAATGTTGCAAACGGTAATTATGGGAATCGTGACAACCGTAACTGTGGTCAGGAGTTTATATCGAGCAGGCACTGGCCTGATGAACTACAAGGAAAAGTTTTCTCTAACCAATATAAGAACTTTCAGGGCGTTCTTATTCATGATTGGACCGAGAAAGGTACAACTTATGATCATAAACGCCTAGGCAAAGTATTCGAAGCCAAAAACAAAGCATGTATCCCAGTCGATCTTCAGCTCGGTCCCGAGGGCGCTCTCTACGTTGCCGACTGGTACAATCCAGTCCTGGGCCATATGCAGTATTCTTTGCGAGACGAACGACGCGACTCGAGTAAAGGTCGAATCTGGAGAGTTACGTGGAAAGATCGCCCTCTAGACAAACCGGCCAAAATCGTGGGCGCCACAGTAGAGGAATTACTCGATCTTCTTAAATCCTACGAAGACCGGAATCGATACCGTGCTAGACGCGCCCTATGGAATCTATCGGACGAAACTCTACAACCAGCACTCAATAGATGGGTAAGTTCACTCGACCCTGCTAACCTCCACTATCCTCTCCATCTGATGGAAGCACTTTGGCTCCATCAACAACGAGGGTGGATCAATTCAGAACTCTTTCAATTAGCTTCCACTAACCGCGATTATCACTGCAGAGCAGCCGCCGCACATCTTCTTCGCCATTGGTCCAAAGATCTTCCTGGAGCTCATAA
Source organism: Verrucomicrobiales bacterium (assembly GCA_002684575.1). Classification (GTDB taxonomy): domain Bacteria; phylum Verrucomicrobiota; class Verrucomicrobiia; order Verrucomicrobiales; family DEV007; genus EC70. Next base: position 2,899 of record NYVP01000186.1, on the reverse strand, counting down.
TCATTTTCTTCGACTAGTGACCGATAAAAACCCTAAGGTTCGCCTCGAAACCGTCGTCTCTTCAACTTGGGCTGATCCCTCAATTGCGGTCGTAGTCCTCGATAAGGTAAACGATCAACCACAGGACAACTATCTGAAATTTGCTATCAATAATGCTCGCAAGGCATTGGGTTCCGCTCTGGATGACCACCCCATGACAATAACTCAAGAGAAACTTGCCAACCTTCCACTGAGTGAACAAGTGATTAAGGCTATTATTCGCCGCCCTCAATTGGATCCCAAACTTAGAGAGAAAGCTCTAAACCATATCGCAGAGAAAAGTTCCAATACAAAAGAGAAAATATTGGTAGACATCATTCATCAACTCGACCGAGAAGAACGAATATCCCTCGGAGACTGGCTTGCAGTACTGGACTCAACCAAAGTGTCATCAATAAATATTCTCTCCTCTTTATTAAAATCAAAAAAATCGATAATTCGACAAACCGCGTACGCTGCAAAACTTCGATCTGGTCTCCTAACTTCTATACCTCTAGACCCTGATGCACTCCGGTCCATCGAACGAATCCATTCACTTGAGCTAAAAGCCTCTTATTTTGATCCAGCCCAAAAGGCCCTTTCCATTTCTGGCCCCATCCAAGAGGCCGCCCTCTTTTGTCTAGGACGTATCCCTAAAAATGATATCGAGATCTTTAACATTCTCGCTAAACAACTCCTAAATCCAAATCTAACAGAAGCGGCAGCAGAAGCCATCCTCAATCGGCCAGATGAGCACTGGCCTTCCAAAGGGGCAATTAGCTTACTAAATTCTCATCTTCCAACCCTTGAAAAAACGCCTGTGGATAAACGCGGCTCATCTGCTTTCAAGCTTAGCTCTGAACTCCTGACTAAAATTGGCAATATTCACAAAGCTCCCGAGACTGCTGCCAAAATTCGTGCCCTTCAATTGGTACCTGTAGAAATTGCTACTATAGCGGATCAACTTCGCTTCAATAAGGCTTCCATCCAAGTTCCATTAAATACACCTATTGAATTGCGTTTGAATAATCCCGACGCCATTCAGCATAATCTCGTCCTATGCTCTCCGGGCTCTTTAGAAAAAGTCGGCCTCGCTGTCGATAATATTCTAGCTGACCCTAAGGCTATAGAACGCGATTGGATACCAGATCTCCCCGAAGTCCTGTACGCCACTCCAATGGCAAACCCAAACCAGCAAGTGGCGCTTCGTTTTAAAACTCCCGAGAAGCCTGGCTCTTATCCTTTTCTCTGCACCGTACCCGGACACTGGCGCATCATGAAGGGCACAATGATCGTTGGAGAACCTGAGACCTCTTCTTTATTAAAGGAGGAGAATAACAACGTTCTAATCCTTACAGGAGAACCCGAGTACGGAACACGAACATCACTCAGTGAACTCGGTAAAAGTCTAGAAAAAGATCACCAACTCAAGGTCACTCACCTTGAACTCAACCGTGGAGTTAATCCTCATCAATTCCCAGATCTTACTAAACACCTCCCGAAGACGGATCTTTTAATTCTATCCCTTCGGTTTGTGAATCTCGAGGAATCTCAATATAAGGCACTCAATAATTATTTGAGCGAAAAGCCTTTTATAGCCGTTCGCACTACCACTCACCTCTTTGATTTTCCAAAAGATTCAAAGCTGACAGCTGAAAATAGAGCTTTTCCGACCCGTCATTTTGGAACGCCTTACCGAGGTCATCACGGACACGATTCAAGCCAAATCAATTACGTCATGGCATCAAAACATCCTGTCATGACAGGTATCGACCCCCGCTTTTGGACGCCCGACTTTCACTATGCCGTTAATCCACTTAGTATCGAGTGTACACCATTAATGATCGGGCAAGGCCTTCAAGGTCGCCAACGCGGTACCTTTAAAAAAGTCGGTGACCACAATCATGCCATGGTACTTTCAACTAAAGATCAAGCACGCCTCATCGGCAGCCCTCATCCGATTGTCTGGACAATCGAAAATAAAAAAAATCGTCGTGCACTTGTGACCACAATAGGTGCTCGCAAAAGTTTTGAAGACGCAAACGTTCAAAAACTCTATAAAAATTCAGTCCTTTGGTGTCTTGGATACACCGTACCGACACCTTAGTTATAGGCTCTGATACAATGGTTAGTCCTAAATAATTTTAGATAATAAAAATACACTTTTATCATTCTTTTTGTACTGGATGCCAGTTATGAATTTCATTTTTGATGCGCTTTATCACTTCCAGATTTTCGTTTGATACTTCATTTTTTTCATAAGGATCTAGCTTCAAATTATACAATCTCACAGGTTTTTTATCCCAGACATGAAGTTGTTTATAATACGTTGTATCAAGACCGTTATATCTGAGAAGGAGTTTCCAGTCTCCTTCTATACACCATTGATACTGAAGGGTGCCATTTGGATTACCAGGAGTCATGTTATAAACCGAGTAACTGGCTCCAAAGATACGCTTGCGCTCTTTTCTCTTTTGAGAATCCAGTAGATTAATACCAGGCAGATCCAAACTTGGTTTTATTTGTGAAACAGCGGCTATGGTTGGGAATAAATCAATAGAGTGAGCCAAGTCTTGGCTGCGTTTTGGTGTAATCTTATCAGGCCATGAAAGCATGATTGGAGTACGAATACCTTTTTCAAAAGGCGAACTTTTTGAACGCTGAGCATATCTTTTCCACAGTCTCTGGTTCGGATCTTTTTTGTTGGTACTAGCCGCAGCCCATCCGTTGTCACAAACATAAATAATGAGTGTATTTTCTCTAATATTTTTACGATCTAAGTAATTGATAAGTTCTCCACAAGTACTATCAAACCATTCACACATAGCGAAATATTTAACCTCGTCTCTAGAAAGGTTTTTACTTTCATAATTTTCAAGTA
>NYVP01000185.1 GCA_002684575.1 Verrucomicrobiales bacterium | reverse complement strand
ATGTGGTTCACTGTGGGTTTACCTCGCATTAGATTAGATATACTGGCTCGCATGACAGTGAACATGCAGCATCTTTATACAATTTGCAGGAAAATGGTAATATTTATGGACGTTTATCTAATCCAACAACTGCAGCTTTAGAGCAAAAAATTGCAGCATTAGATAATGCTGTTGGGTCTTGCTGCGTTTCATCTGGCCATGCAGCTCAACTTATTGCTTTATATCCTTTACTAAGTCCAGGAAAAAAAATAGTTGCTAGTTCAAAACTTTATGGTGGTTCAATAACACAATTCACTAAAAGTTTTAAATCATTTGGATGGGAAACCGATCTTGTTGATATAACAAATTATGATGAGATAAAACAAGCTATCAAAGCAAAGAATGTTAGAGCACTATTTGCAGAAAGCTTATCTAACCCAGAGGGAGTTGTTTCCGACATAGAGAAATTATCAGAATTGGCCCATAATGAGGGAATACCTCTATTAATAGATAATACAATGGCTACACAAGCTATCTGTCAGCCAGCAAATTATGGTGCTGACATAATTATATATTCTACAACTAAATTTTTATCTGGTCATGGAAATGCTATGGGGGGTTGTGTAGTAGATGCAGGTAAATTTGACTGGAATAATGGTAGAGAATTTGAAAAATTAACTGAACCTGATACTTCATATCATGGAATTAAATTTTTTGAAACATTTGGCAACTTAGCATATATCAATTTTTGCCATGCTAGTGCTTTAAGAGACTTAGGTACTACTATGTCACCATTTAATGCTTATTTAACTCTGACAGGAATTGAAACATTAAACTTAAGAATGCAAAAACATATGTCAAACGCAGATGAAGTTGCAAATTTCCTGATAAAACATGATAAAGTAGATTCTGTATCTTGGAGTGGCTTTCAAAAAAATAAATCATATCAATTAGCAAAAAAGTATTTTAAGTTTGGTTTTGGATCTGTCTTTACAATCTCAGTTAAAGCTGGGTTTGATGGAGCTAAAAAAATTGTTGAAAACTGTAATTTATTTTCACATTTAGCAAATGTTGGTGATACAAAATCTTTAATAATACACCCCGCTTCAACAACGCACAGACAATTGAACCCTAAAGAGAGGGAAATATCTGGTGCGGGGGATAACGTCATTAGATTATCAATTGGATTAGAACACAGTGATGATATTATCAAAGATTTAAAAGTATCTTTGGATAATCTCTAATTTTCCCATTTGGGTTCTCTTTTTTCTAGAAACGCTTCTATGCCCTCCTTAGCATCTTTTTTTAACATATTTTGAGCCATAACTTCAGATGTATATTTATAAGCTTTTTCTATTGGCAATTCGGCTTGTTTATAAAATGCTTCTTTCCCAATTCTAACAGTTGAAGTTGGTTTAGATGCAATTAATTTTGCAAAGTTTAATACTGTTATCTCTAATTCGTTTAAAGGAACTTTTTTATTAATTAACCCAAAACTAACAGCATCCTCAGCATTCATACTTTCACCAGTTAACAACATTTCCATTGTTTTTTTTCGACCTAGAGATCTAGAAACCGCAACCATTGGTGTAGAACAAAATAAACCTATATTTACGCCAGGAGTTATAAAAACTGCTTCATTAGATGCTATAGCAAGATCACATGTTGCAACTAATTGACATCCTGCCGCAGCTGCGACCCCAGGTATTTGAGCTATTACCGGTTGAGGTGATTTCATTATTTTTAGCATTAGATCTGAACACTCATTAAAAAGTTCGGTAAAAAATTCTTTATTATTTTTATTTTGTTTAAGCTCTTGTAAATCATGTCCTGCTGAGAAACCTGGACCATTTGATGAAATTATGATTACTTTCACATTTGAATCATTTGACAAATCATTGAATTCATTATTTAGATGCCTTAACACATTTAGAGATAATGGGTTGTATTTTTTACCATTAGTCAGCGTTATTTTAGCAATATTATTTGTAATTTTTTTTGTTTCTATAAATTCCATATTAAAAAAATAAAATTGTTAGATGCTTATTTATACATTTAAGATAATCTAAATTAATGAATAAGACAAATAATGTTGCTATTTTAATTCTTACTGGTATTGCAGCACTTACAATTGCTGTTGGAATAGGGAGATTTTCTTATACTCCTATTTTACCTTATATGATTTCTGAATTAAATTTAACCACAACAGAAGCAGGCTTAATAGCTTCTTCAAATTATTTAGGTTATTTATTGGGTTCGTTAATTCCTATTTTCCCGCAATTTCCAAAAAATATCCGATCAATATTTATTTACTCAATCTTTATCTCTATCATATCTCTTTTTGCTATGGGCCTAACAAATACTTTTGAGGTATTTATACTCATACGCTTCATACATGGAATTTTTAGCGCGTTTGTATTAATATTAGGAACATCTCTAATAGTTTCACATGTTCAAAAAAAAGGTAAAATATTTTTAGGAACTGCTCATTTTTCTGGAGTTGGACTTGGCATGGCACTGTCAGCTATTGTGGTATCTTATCTAGGATTTTTAAATTTTAAATGGGATGAATTATGGTTTTCCATTGGTATTTTAGCTATAATACTGTCATTTCAAATTATTAAATTTACACCAATCCAAAAAGCAGAAGTTAAATATAATTTAAAATCAAAACATAAAACAAATTTAGGATTTTCTTTAATTACTATTAGTTATGGATTGTATGGGTTTGGATATGTTGCATTTGGAACCTTTATATCAACAATGTCAAGATTGACACCAGGCTTAGAGAAAACTGAGCCCTTCGTATGGTTTGTAGTAGGAATTACAGGAATACCTTCTGTTTTTTTTTGGAATTGGTTTGGTAGTAAAATTGGAAATGATATTGGACTTTTTTTAGCGAATTTAATATTAGGATTAGGAGTTTTGATTTCTGTATTAATTAATAATGAATTTGGAATTTTTCTTTCCTGTATATTATTTGGTATATCCTTTGTCCCTATAACTTCAATGTGTCTTTTAGAGGGTCAAAAAAGGTTCTCTGGATCCTTTATAGTTTCGACCGCAATATTGACATTTTCTTTCAGTATTGGACAAATGATAGGACCTTATCTTAGTGGACTTCTAACTGATTATTATGGTTCATTCTTTTTTTCAATGATAATTTCTGGCATTGTTCTAATTTTTGGATCTTTGCTAATGATAAACCCTAACAGATTTTTAAATATATAATTTTAAAAATTTTTCACCCATTTTTGATACAGGCTCAGTTAATAACCCAACTTGGTTGGCATCTTTTCCTGCATTGTTTCCGTCTTTAGATCTTTTAAATACTCCTTGTAAAATTCCGGCAAATCTAAAGCAGTTGAAAGCTAAAAGAAAATTCCAGCTCTTTCCAATATCATATCCTAATGCATCAGCATAAAGTTGTAATAACTCTTTTTCCTTTGGTATTCCTTCTGTAATAATATTATCTCTAATTTGACCTAAACCTGGAATTGGCCAATCTGTTTCAAATCTAAGCATTAAGCACCAATATGATAAATCTATAAATGGTGGTGCCAATGTTGATAATTCCCAATCTAATAAAGATGCTATATCTAAATTCTTTGTAAAAATCATATTATCTATTCTAAAATCGCCATGGGTTAAAACAGGATTAAATTTCTCATATATATCTGGAATATTTGATCCTAAATTCTCAATTAAAAACTCCATAGCTTCTATTTTTTGTGTTTCAGATGCTCTATATTGTTTTATCCATAGATCAATTTGTCGAAATAAATAATCTGATTTTTTACCATAATCCTCTAGATTATACTTTTTCAGGTCTAACTGAGCTAAATTTACCAGTGCTTCTAATTTTTTTTTGTAAATTTTTTTTTTCTCATCTTTACTATAATTTTCTAGGATTGGTTTTTTTTCTTTTATACCATCAATAAAATCCATCAAAAAAAACTCTGAACCAATTATCTTATTTTCATCACAATAAATAATCATATTTGGAACTGGTATTTTAGTTTCTTTAAGAGCACTCATTGCTCGATATTCTCTATCTATTCTATGAGCTCCTCTTAATAAATTACCCATAGGCTTTGATCTAAGTACTATTTTTTTATTTTCACAATATAATAAATAAGTTGGATTTGATTGGCCTACATCAAATTTTTCTATTTTATTGAGATTACCTAGATGAGGTAATTTTTCTTCTAACCATTTTTTTAAATTATTATTATTTTTTATCATTAATTTCATATATATATTTAAATTATGGATATTAAAACAATTTTAATTACAGGTGCATCTAAAGGTATTGGAGCTTCTTTTTCAAACTTTCTTGCAAGTGAAGGTTATAGGATCATTGGAATTGCAAGAAACAAAGATCAATTAATTAAAACATTTAATTCTCTACCGAACCAAAATTTAAATCATGATATTTTACCAATTGATATTACCGATTTTAATCTTGTTAAGGAAAAGTTATCTCATATAAATTTATATTGCTTAATCAATAATGCAGGCATTGCTCAATCTAATCTTCTCCATGAAGCATCACTAGATGAGATTAATCAAATTATGAATATTAATTTAATTTCTGCTCTAAATATTAGTAATACAATTATACCGAAAATGATTCTAAATAAAATCGGTCGTATTATTAACATATCCTCTATTCTTGGTTTAAATCCCTTAAAATTTGTTGGAGCTTATTCAATGTCAAAAGCCGCTTTAATCCAAATGACTAAATCTCAATCAATAGAATTAGCCAAATATAACATCCTTGTAAATGCAATTTGCCCTGGATATATAATTACTGATTTAAACAGATCTTTTTTGGAAAGTGAAAAATCTTCTAAATTAAAATCTAAAATACCTTTAGATAGATTTGCATCTTGTGATGAATTATTACCTTCTCTAAAAATGCTTGTAGATCTTAATAATAGTTATATGACTGGTTCTATCATCACAATAGATGGTGGCATGAATTCTACACTTTAAAAAAATACTCCTTCAAACTTTGTACTTGATCATCAACTTGTCCAGGAAGTAATTCATCGATATTTTTTTTTCTATTTACCCATACTGTTTGAAACCCAAAATTTGATGCTCCATGAATATCCCAACAATTGCTTGAAAAAAAAATACAGTTTTTTTTATTTGTATTAAATTTATCTATTACTAAATTATAAACATCTTCGTGAGGCTTAAATTTTTTACATTCATCTACAGATATTACTTCATTAATTAATTCATCAAACTTTGAATTTTTAACTGCTGAATTTAACATATCATAACTGCCATTAGATAATATTGCTGTTTTTATTTTATTTTTTTTTATCTTTTTTAAAACTTCTTCAACTTCTTCAAAAGCACTTATTTTAAAATAGAGATCAAGTAATTCATTTTTTATTTTGACTGAGTTAATTGATAATAAATTCATGGCATATTCAAGACTATCTTTGGTAATTTTCCAAAATGAATCATATTCATTCATTGAGTTGTATAACCAACTATATTCTAATTGCTTTTGTCGCCATATACTTGATAGTTTATCCCAATTATCACCTAATTGGATTGCCATTTCTTTACATGCATGATCTACATCAAATAACGTTCCATAAGCATCAAATACATAAATTTTTTCATTCTCCATAAACATCTCCTAAATATTCATAATAACTTTTTTTACTGTTGTTTAATTTTTTCCATTCCTCAAAATTTTTATTTAATATTAGTCTTTCTGCAAAATGCCTTGATATTTTATTGTTCCTTTCTTTTATTCCTTTTATTAAATATTTTTTATATGCGAGTTTAATTTTATGTTCAAATCCCTTTTCCATAGTCAGACTATTTTTTCTAAGATTTAATTTGTAATAAGCTTTTTTAATAATTTTAATTTTTTTTTCTGATAAATGTT
>NYVP01000184.1 GCA_002684575.1 Verrucomicrobiales bacterium | reverse complement strand
TCTTTACCTGCAAAACGATAATCAAGATTATATTTTTTAGCTAACTCCACTAGTCCATTCTGTAATAAGAAGTTTCTTGCTTGTGTTGTATTAACTAGAGAAGAGTTTAAATCACCTGATATGGTAACTTCTCTAAATCCATCTTGACGAGATATTGAAGAAAAAGGAATTTTATTTTCGATTACTGCTATTTCGTTCAACATTACAACATTATTTTTGGGACCAACCAACCTTAGATTTTCTAAATTGCCATTAATTACGTCATCTTGATCTAATTTAACTCTTACAATAACCTCTTCATCACCTCTAGGAAATGTTGAAACAATTTTTCCATTTATTGCTGTTCTAATTTGAGATCCGATTTCTGATATAGAAAAACCTAAGGCTCTACCTCTATTGTTTAAAACAACTACTCTTTCTTGAACACCAACTTCAAAATTATCATTTACAGCACTTATACTTGGAATTGTATTCACAATTTTCAACAAATCACTAGATGCATTTTTTAAAGTTTCTAAATCATTTCCTTTTAACCTTACATCAACATCTCTTCCTGGGGGTCCACCACGTGGAGCTCGAATAATTAGTTTATCTAACCCAGAAACTTTCTCTACATTTTTTTTCCAAACTTTAATAAATTCATTTGTTCTAACCTTTCTTTTGTCTGCAGTTATCAATTCAACTACCATTGAACCCTTAAGATAATTTCCCTTTTTATTAACTGTTTGATCAGTCGCAAATGACGTTGATTTTCCAAAATTACTCATACTAAAATTGACTAACTTTGGATCATTTTTGAAATGTAATTTTGTAAGTTGAAGACCTTTTTCTAAGCTATCAATCATTTCATAAGTTTGTTTCTTTTTTGATCCTGGAGACATCTCAAAGTTTGCTATGATTAAGTCAGATTCTGGTGTAGGAAAAAAACTAAACTGTACTCTACTACTTTTCATCATCCCTATAGAAATAAAAAACAAGCCAAAAACAGTTACCATAGTTAAATATCTATAGTCATAACAGTAAGTAATTATTTTTTTAAAAATACCATCTTGAAAATTTTTAAACTTATTATCAAACCAAATTCTGAATTTTCCAGGAGAATAACTGCCTTTATCAAAATGAGCTAAATGTGCAGGTAAAACCAAAAAACATTCAATCAAACTTGCTATCAAAACAGCACAAATCACCATAGGAATTGCAATGATTATTTGACCTATTATTCCTTTAATTAAGAATAAAGGTAGGAAAGCACCTACAGTCGTTAACATAGCACAAATTACTGGAGCAGACATTCTAGTTGCTGCTACTATGGGTGCATCATTATAATTAAGATTTCTATTTTCTCTTAGATAATTTGAATGTTCTCCTACTACAATTGCATCGTCGACTACTATACCTAAAGCCATTATTAATCCAAATAATGAAATCATATTTATTGACTGACCAGAAAAAAACATAACCCCAAATGTTGCTAAAAAAGCGATTGGTATGCCTAGTGCAACCCATATAGCAGTTTTCCAAGCAAGAAATACAAATAAAACAATTAAAACAATAATTAATCCTGAAATTCCATTTTTAACTAATAAAGATATCCTCTCTTGAATTAAATTTGAGGCTGTGTTGTAAGTTGTTACCTCTATAAAGTTAGATTTATTTTTCTTAAATTTGATTAATTCTTCTTCAACTATTGCAGCTGTATCAAGAGCATCACTTGTTTTACTTCTACGGACTGAAATTTCTACAGCTGGATTTCCATTTACATATTGTAAAATACTTGAGTCATCATAAGTTTCCTTGATTTCTGCAATATCTTTTAAAATTATTTTTCCACCATCATTAAAACTTTTAATTTGCAAATTTTCAAAATGTTCTACTAACCTCTTATCACCTGAAGTTCTAATACGTAACGAACCATCTGCAAAACTTCCTCCTGGAATATCTTTGGATTGCATAGAAATCAGTTTTGAAATTTCATTTAAAGATAATTTAAATTTTGATACCTCACTTTGAGGAATCTCAATAAGTATCTCTTCATCTGGCAGACCGATTAAATCAACTTTATCAACTCCAGCATTTAATAAATTTTCTTTAAATATTTTTGCTTCTTTTCTGAGTTGGGATAAATCTATACTACCTGATAAAACTATTCTAGTAACAGTATCGTAAAACTCTGCTTTAGTAATTTTAGGTTTTTTTGTGTCATCAGGAAAATCAATTCTTGAAATTGCATTTTCCACATCAGACATTGCTTTTTGCATATCTGTTCCAAAGTTAAATTCTATTATTGAATAACCAAGCCCTTCAACTGATTTAGATATCACCTTTTTAACGCCAGATATTGGACGTAAGTCAGGTTCTAATAGTTGAACAATATTGTTATCAACTTCTTCTGCAGTTGCTCCAGGCCATTCTATAGAAACAGATATTGTTTCAACATCAAAATTTGGAAAAAATTGTCTATTTAGTTTATTAATTGACAAAAAGCCAGCTAGTAACATTAAAAACATAATAATATTTGCTGCTGTTTTGTGTTTAACAAAAAAAGTTAGAATTGAAGATTGAGGAAATTTAATCAAGTTTTACTCTTTTAATAATTAATATTGTTTTATTTTGGTTCCTTCAATATTTGAAGAAAATCTATTCAAAATTATGTCTAACCCATCCAAATCATCATTTTTTAATAGATAATATCCTGTATTAGAGTGAATAACTTTTACTTTAATTTTTTTTGCTCTTCCGTTTTCAATTACAAATATAAATTGTTTATTAAACAAAGCTGACTCTGGAATTTTTATAACTGAGTCAAATTTTTCTAATGGATATATAATTTTGACAAAGCTATCAAGCGGAATCAGATCATTTTTATCATCACTAAATTTTGCAAATATTTTTCCTCCTCCGCTATCATCATTAATTATGCCTTGAAACCTAGTTATAATTGCATTTTTTTTAACCAATTTTTCACTACCTGTTTCCCAATAGACCTCAATTTTTTTCCCAATCAATTTTTTTGAAATAGAAAAAATTTTTGCAGGTACAATAAATTCAATTTCAACATGATCTAGAGATCTAAAAGTTCCTAACATTGAATTACTTGAAACAAGCAAACCCTCATGAGCATTGACATTTGATATAATTCCATTGCTTTTTGCAATTAATGTTGCGTCCTTCAAATCTTTTTTTGCTAACCCAAGATTTATTTTTGAATTATTTAACATTTGTTGACTTTTTGAATATTTAATTAACTCTTCATCATAAACAGATGGACTAATAACTTTTTTTTCAAGCATTATTTTATTTCTATCCAATTGTTTTTTTCTCAATTCAATTTGTTTTGTTAATTCTTTAATATCTGCTTGAAGTCTCTGAACAATTAATAGAAATTTTTCTTCATCTAATTTACCTAAAATCTCGCCTTTTTTAACTTTTCCACCATTGACAAATTTATCTGATAAATAAGAGATTGTGCCAGATACTCCAAAACTTAAATTTCCAATCCTCTGGGTTTTTACTCGTCCAAAAGCTGAAAGAAAAGGTTCATGATCTTCAAGTTTCGCTACTAATGAGTTAACAGTTATTTCATTTTCTTTTTGAATTTTTACTTTAGGTACTGGTTTTGTCATTTGCAAATAAGAATTAATTACAAAAATTATGATTATTACAACAATTATGATTATTATTTTTAATGCATTTTTTTTAAGCCAATAAAACACTAATAAAGTCCTAATTTGCTAAGTTCATTGTTAAATTCATCATTAAATCCATCATCGGTTAGATCAGGTGGAACATCTTTGTTTTCATAATATCTCCAACCTTGAAAAGGTTTCATTGGAGTAGGTCTTACCTTAATTATTTTATTTTCAAGTAAAATGGCAGCGAAAAATTTATTATTATCTCCAATTATTTGTTTAATATTTAAAATCTTTTGCCTTACTAAAACTCTTCTGTTTATAACCCAAAACAAAGATCCTCCATTACACAATTCTTCTGATCTTTTTGGTTTGTTCCTTGTTATGTGAATAAGTTCACCATTTTTTTCTATATTGAACTTTAATCTCATTTCAAGATCTTCAATTGTTCTCATGCCTACTGCCAATTTTTTTAGATTCACTGTACTCATTTTGTATTTCACTACTAGTATATATAATCAATCTACAAAATTACCCAAGCTGCAAGACCTAAAAATGTAAAAAAACCTATCACATCTGTTGCAGTAGTAAGCAAAACTGTGCTTGATATTGCTGGATCAATTTTAAACTTATATAAAGAAAGAGGTATCAATGTCCCTAAAATACCTGCAAACAAAAGATTTATTATCATAGATGCAGACATAATTATTGCTATTTGAAAATCATTAAACCAAAGAAACGCCAAAATAGAAGAAAATATTGCAAAAAGAACACCATTAAACATTCCAACCCATGACTCTCTTAATACAAATCTTTGTAAATTAATATAACTTAACTGCCTAGTAGCTAAAGCTCTTACAGCTACAGTTACAGTTTGGGTGCCAGCATTACCTCCCATTGAAGCTACTATTGGCATCAAAACAGCTAATGCTACAATTTTTTCTATTTCTTCTTGAAATAACCCGATAACCATAGAGGCTATTATAGCGGTTACTAAATTTACTGATAACCAAGAAAACCTATCTTTTAATGTTTTATATATAGATGTGCGTATAGAACCATCACTAACTCCTCCTAACCCAAAAAAATCTTCTTCGGCTTCTTCATTGATAACATCAACAATATCATCAAATATTATTACACCAATAATTCTATTTGCTTTGTCTGTAACAGCCAAGTCAACAAGAGCATATTGCTGAAATAACAAAGCTATTTCTTCTTGATCTATCTCAACATCAACTGATTGGAAATTATTGTTCATTATATCTTTTAATCTAATAGACCTTTTATTTGAAAGTAATTTACTAAGAGATAATACACCTAATAATCTTTGTCCTGGGTCGATTATAAATATTGAATAAAAATTTTCATCCTCAACAAATTCTTTATTCCTCATATGATCTATTGTTTGTCCAACAGTCCAAAACTCAGGAAAAGATAAAAACTCTCTTTGCATCAAACGTCCAGCAGAATTTTCTGGATATGTAAATGCTTCTTCAACAAGTATTCTGTCAGCTTTTGGTAATTTCTTAATAATTGTGTCTCTTTGATCTTCTTGAAGGTTTTCTAAAATTTCGACTTCGTCATCAGTATTTAATTCTGGTAAAGCCTTGGCAATTGCATTAGGACCTATTCCTTTAATGACATCCTCTTGAACTGTGTCTTCAAGATACACTAAAGTTTCCGGATCAAGTCTCTTTGATAATAGCCTTAAACAATTATTAAGTTGATCTTTTGAAAGCCTTTCCAGCATGTCTGCTTGATCAGCTGGATGTAACAAATCAAAGAGAAACAGAAGTCTTTTTTTATGATTATTTTTAATACAGAATTTTATTTCTGTTTCTACTTCAGAGGTTAGTCCAAAAAGATTATTAATACTATCTTCTTTAGTT
>NYVP01000183.1 GCA_002684575.1 Verrucomicrobiales bacterium | reverse complement strand
TTTTTTTTTTATTGAATTGTTTATTCTTGAATAACGTGGAATTGAAAAGCCAGCCAAACATGGTGAATTACGGGGCTTTTCAAACGTGCATATTGTGAGCATTATTTCATGCATTTTACACCACGCCAGTTTTGTCAATAGTGAGCGCTGTGAGCTGTGTAATCTGGCCCCTGTCTGGATGGGACCTGGAGGGCTTGAAATAGGCATCAAAGCCGACAATATGTTTGCCTCGCTTGGCAGACACTGTGGAAGTTGATGCGCCAGCACCACAATTCAACCGTGAAGTAGCTTGGTCTGTTGCTGCTTCAGAGATACCTGTCAACAGGCCGGCCTTGTTCACAAAGAACTCAATGGATTCAAGGTTTTCGTTCGGCGCAAGTTCCACGATTCTATTGTGTGCGTTCATGGTATTCTCAATCTTCTTGCCGATTACAAACTTGTCCTTGTTACTGAAAGTGATTGTCATAGCAGACAAGTATGTGTATCCTGCCTCGTACACACATTGGAACTCGAGGATTTCAAGTCGGAGATACTGTTGGACATAGAAATTGAAAAATGACTTGACCATATCGGCCTTGATATCATTTTTCTTGCTTTTTCCGACAAAATCGCTCATTTTCCTGCCCGCAGGCTTGCTGAGCTTGATGGATTTGGTGGACTGCAATATGAAGCCATTCTCAGCTTCAGTTGGAATAGTCGCATATTGAAACCCAAGAGACGTTAGGCCATCAGAATGTGACGATGCAAAGAAGTTCAGGGGCATTCCGTTGTTTGGAATATTTGCAATGGCGTGTTCACCAATTTCAGACCCGCAAGATATGGGCAGCACTTTGTTGTTTGTTAAAATAGTGGACACGCCACCAAGCCTGTTCTTGACAGCAGCTGACATTCCTTGCGCACCTGCGCCGGCTTTCGGGTCGGACACTGGAGTCAAAACACCAATCATACCAGTCAGGTACTCGCCTTCTTCCATCTCGATACTGTGCGCCTTGGTGTCCATAAACGGGTCATCAGACTTTGGCTTAGCACATTCTAAGCCAAGCCACCCTATTTCGCTTCTGCCTCTTATCATTTGTGCTCGCAGCCCGATCACACCGCCTTTGAATGTGGGCGAGCTCTCATCCGGAAGCTCCACGGGGCAAGTTTGAGATCTTGCCACCGTCCTTGCCCTCTGTCTACCGCAATCAGGTACATCGATTGTCTGCTGCGTTGTGTATATGGTGTATATGCCATCAAGCTTGTTAGAGTACCTTGCTGAAGCCCGGAAACCCGTGAGTCTCTCTCCAATTGGAAACACATACTCCTTCTTGGTAAATGACGAAAGCTTTTTGAACGGTGCTCCAATAAACTCTTTCTTAATAGTGCCCCTGCCATCATCATACTCTAGAGCAATAGATGCAACCGCATCTGAACTGCAGTATAACTCAAGGCCTGACACGCGAACTCTTTCCATTGACATAAATTCAGAGTATAAAACACTTCCAAAGACTGATTTGCTCCGCTGTCTTAAGTTGGAAGGCCAGTACATTCTTGTAGCATATGAAAACTGAACTTGAGGATAGTAAAAATCGTTAGATGCTCCAATTTCTTGCCAATCACCTTGCGCTCCAGCACACAGGATTCCAATTGCACGAAGACCACCTCCTTCCTGCTGCATGGCGCCGTACAAGCCAATACCGCCCTTGCCATATTCGCAGGCTGAGTACATCACAGACACACCTTCCTTGTCGGGTTTTGGTGGGCCGCACTGGAGTGAATGGAATTTCTTGTTGGTCTTGTATCCAGTCACAGATTGCACGCCATACTTGGTGCGTGCAATCTGAACGGCAAGAAGAAACTCGTCCTGTTCAAGTGTAACGACGTTAGACATAGATTCATAAACATCCTGCGAAATTTGTGCATTTTCTGCTGCACCGAAATAGAAAGCCTTGCTGGATTTAGTTTGAATATTTCCTGTTGTGTATGCAATTCCAACGTCGGAAATGCCGCTTTCACGATCTGATTCGGTAATTTCCTTGCAGTTGAAGGCAAACCCAGTCATTTGGTAAAAGTTGGGAGCTTTAACGGTATTCTCAGTGATCATTTCCATACTATCCCAAGTGTCAAGTTTGCCATCATATAATGCGTCATCGTCGGAATTCATGTCCTGAAAGAATTCCCACAGCGTTTTTGCATCTACTACTGGGCCCAGCAATGCCTCCTTGCCTGCTTTATATGTGCTTTCAATGTTGTCTGCAAGCTTAGGATTGATTGTCCTTATAGTGTCTGTGACGCCCTTGCCAACCTTCTCAAATGCAGAAACTCCCTTTTCAAGCAATTTTCCTGCACCATCCTTCAATTTATTGAACGCGTCTGCTAAGAACAACTCTTGCTTGCGTTGCTCAGTAGCGGACAAAGAAACCTTTCTTGCATGATCTTCAAATGCCTTCAGAATGTCATGATGATGCATTGCCAGGGCCCACTTCCATGCGAGGGACTCCAACTTTGCCTCTGATGACAGCTGATGATACCCCTTTTCCTTGGATCTGAGGGGTATGCCGCCCTTCGAACTGAGCGAAGGAGCAACGGCAACCTTGGCTTCAGCAAGCTGTTGAAATAATCTTAGATGATCATGATTGGCAGATGATGTCTCTGACAGAAGCATGCGCTTCTTTCCTCCAATTGATCCAAGGTTTGGAATATCGATTTCTGGCAGTTTAAGTCCTTTCATACCGGCTTCAATCACCTTATCAATTGGAACTTCTTCACCTGTCAGGCCATCAATTGCGAGCTTGGCAACATCTGTAGGAATGTATTTGCTAGCAATTTGGATTGCAGATGACACAGTGCCAGCACCAGGGATGAGCCCGATCACGTTTCCAAGTGGAGAGTCATTCATCGCCCAGTCGACCATGTCAACAGCCGAAAGAGCTGCCTTCCCGATATTGCCAACCAACTTTCCAGCATCACCAAGAGAGCCGATAATACCGGATATTGCAGGGTCATCGAGGTTGATATTGAAATCCTGCAATGCTGAAGCAATATCCAATTTTCCTGAGACAAGATCTTTGGCAGCACCGAGTGCTTTACCTCCGTGCTCCTTTACAACATCGATACCCTTTTTGAAAATGTTTCCAAGGTCGGCAAAGTCAATGTTGTCTCCGAGACCAAATGGAATAGCTGACTTGACCATGTTGCCGAGATGGTCACCTTTGAAGAAGTTTCCTAGCCGCTCCATTAAAGGCTTAGTTTTTGGATTGTTCTCCAAGTAAGAGCGCAAGATAAGGTCTTCATCTGCGTAGGAGCTATCGCCAACCAATGCTCCATACTTCAATTTGATATCTGAGTCCCAAATGGGAGGTTTGTCAAGCATTTTTGTATGCCTTACGGCAAGACTGACAAGTCCAGCATTCTCAGAGCAGGTCAGCTGGAGATCTTTGATTCTGTAATACTCATCCGGTAGAATGTCCATCTTTTTGACTTTTGCCTCGAATTTGTCACCAGCTGCTTTGCTGAACTGTACAGCAGGGTAAGCTTGTGTCCAAACTCCATTTTCAAGACATGCTTTCGTGGTCGGATGCAAAGCCAAACCACAACAGCATGCCCTGCATTCACAAGTCTTGGAATCCAAGTTTGTACAGCCAACTTTGTTTGGACATGTACTAACACGTTGGCATTTGGCGCCTCCCTCGACCACACGGTATCCACTTGCGCACTTTGTACAAGAGCACTTGCCATCAGACACGTCAGTGTTCTTGCACTTGGCGATGATGCATGCTGTGTTCTCCTCAGTCCAAATCTTGAAGTCTTTGGCTTTGAATACAGATATTGCACTGAAAGCTGCGTGTGACTCGCAGCCCAGCCCGAAGAATTGTGGCGACAAGCCTTGCGAATCATCGTACGTGAGCATTTTGGTACTGCCCTTACCATACTCAATGTGCTCATTGCTGCCCGATGCAGTGATGCAGACCCAGTAATCTGCAAGAAGTGAAGCATCAGGAACAGCAAATGCTGAAGGATTCATGGAAGTGGCAACGGGATTCTTCCTGTCGTTGCCACGGTAGAGGTTGACTCCGTTTGTTGTGATGTCAAGCAGATATCCTCCAGCAATGTCTCCAGGTGTACCAGTCAGCTCGACCTTCAAGGCACTGCTGCTGCTAGCAGAGAAAGCAAGGCAATCACCTTTTTGGAACCTGTTGAAATCACTAAACTTGATGCCTGAAGATTTGCCTGTGCATGTTTGCGAGCTTGCACCCATAGCAGCTTGTGGGTCAGAACTGAAAACACCCACAGCAAATTCCAAAGCTTTCTTCCGCATAATGTCTGTGGTCTTGCCACTGGCTGGAATAATTGAAGTGAGAGTTTGAAGAGATGGCATTCGTTGAGCCATGCGAGGATGCAAGGGTACAGACTTGATCCATGCCATGAAGTCGTCCCTAAAGCGAGCGCTCTTTTCCATACCAGGCTGCAAATCTGTGATTGTGGCCGCAATGCCGGGATCCCCACCACTGGCTGTTAAGGTTATTCTTGAGTTCGACGCCAGAGACTTCGCACTTTTTGAGTGGTCCAAATTGAAGTGAACTTTTGCTGAAAACATGCCATCAAATGCAGCTTCTACTCCTACTGACATGTCACGCTTGGAGGCAGAGGATGAGGATGAGAAGAACATGTTGATATCCAAGGTTCCTCCCCATCTGCCACCAATGGTGACAAAACGTCCCCACGTCCTTACAAACTCCATGAATCGGTGGGGCGCAAAGCCAAACCTTTCAGGCAAACTGTTATAGTGAGCCACAAAATCTGGGGAGAGACCGTCCATCGAGGATGGAGGCATTGTCTTCAACGAGTACAAGTCAATATCAACAGCACGAATTGCTTTGTGTTGATTAGAACTCTTGGCAGAAGATTCACTCCATCCAAAACTAGCCGCCATGGAGGCTGACCACGCCCAAGCACTGTAAGCTGCGCTGAGACCAGCATCAATTGCCAGCGACGATGCTTCCTCTTTTGCGCTTGAGTAGACGTGAGTTGCAGCATGCACATTGTAGATGTTGAAAACTTTGATTTGATCAGGAACAGAGAATGTGCCGCCTGGAGAGTGAAGCGTATTACACTTATTGTACGTCCATTTGTACACCTGACGGGTCATGCATTGCTCAAACTCGCAACCGGGCTTCAATGCTGGATCATATCCCGCTCCGAGAATGTCAGTTCCAGGCAATTTGGGGTTCTCAGGCACGCCGTCCGCGCACGTGGCTCCACTTGGTTCAATTGGCACCAATGCATTCTCGTTTGGATTATCCATTGCTTCAACTTGCTTCAGGTCGTCTGCTGTAAGTCTCTTCCCAACCAAGTCTTCCAAGAATTTGGTAGTTTCTGCAGATTCTGCAGGGTCTGGGCCAGAGCATTCTTCAGGCCAGCTAGATGTGTCATCATTGTGAAGAGTTGAGATGCACTCCTCCACTCTCTGCTTGAAAGCAGATGGTGAATTCTCATGCTGCGCTTGCCACTCAACAAGGCTGGCGCCGTTGTCCGTGATTGCTGGCGACGTGCCACACAAGTAGTTGATGCAAGCCTTAGCATCCATTACAGGCTCCGCATCACTATCGCAGAAATCAGCTTTCACATCCCAGGTTTCCAACAGCTTTGCACAACAGTTTCCAGTTCCTTGATCCACGTCTGCAGCAAATTCAGGAGAGGACTTGACGTTTGACCAATCGTTGAGGGATGAGATGGGAGGACTCTTGGTGCAATACCATTTTTTACAGTCTTGAACGTGCTCAACTGGCTTTGCGGAATCCGAGGCCGGGAAGCAGCCAACAATCCGGCTGCACTGCAAAATCGAGCTTGATGTACTCTGCCGTACAGCTGGGGTGCCTTCATGTGACTGTGCGGTTTGCGAGGATGTCTCTGACCCAGTAGATGTCTCAGAAGCAGATGAGGAGGAAGCAGATTCTGTTGATGACGCTTCAGACGCGCATTTCAAAGGCACAGCACCTCTGAAATAACGTTTAGGGTGCTTTTTTTGACCCTGCCTCTTCCACTGATGCACCAAATTTTGTGTCGCTGTGGCGGTGACTAGGCATGTGCTTCATGTCAGAAAAGTGTTTCGAGCCTTCTTTGTCAAACGGAAATTTTTGCGCTAGCGTCAGTGCACAGCACCCTTCGCCATGCTCTTGCACAGGCTTCCAGAATCTAGAGTCATCATTTTCCCAAAGTGAAAATGGAAGGTATCCGTTGTGAACAAATTTCTGGCTGTCCTTCCATTTGCAAAATTGCTGCATGCAACGGTCCACCTCGGTGTCTGACAGTTCACCATCCTTCAGCCTGGTAGGCCTTCGAAGCTTCAATACGGGACACTTGGCAGCAATCTTGTCAGGAATAGCAGGTTTCATCGACCAATGTCTTGGAGGCTTGTCGGACGAAAGTAACCTGCGAGAGCTTGAGCTTTCGCTTTCTTCTGCGGCGCTGCTGCTATACAATTCGTTCGAACTGGCCGCCTTGACTGCGTCAGCACAGCAAGTGTCTTGCTCATTGGGATGCTTGTCTAGGTCAAAATCTGCAATTGATCCATCCCGCTGTATGTGCGGGTTAACTGCTAAGCAGAATTGACGGGCACATTCGCTAGCATCATGCTCTTGGCTTATTCCCAACAAGCTTTTGAGTTTTGATTTTTGACATGATGCCGCCTTTTTGGTCTCCTCTTCGTCCAGCATTGTCAGAGGTTGGCCCGTCAGCCACCATCTTGGTTTAGGAATGTGCGCAAGCTCTTCTCTATTGCTACGATAAACGGATGTGTTTGGGGCGCCGTCGGATGCTTGTAATTCAGGTGCATTTGATAATACGCTTCCCATCCAATGACCACCAGTCAATGCTATGACTGCTGTGATGGCAGCCAGGCTGACAGCAACAGTTGACCATCGACGCCAGGATAGTTTCTGGGTTCCGAAGCCTGAAAGGCTTCGGATGCCCATCTCTAGGTCAGACATTGAAATGCTGCAACTTTGTTCACAAGCTCAATCACGAAAGAAGAGCCCACGGACAAAATGCCGCTTTCCAAGCAGGCCTATTCTATGAACTGCTTGAAAG
>NYVP01000182.1 GCA_002684575.1 Verrucomicrobiales bacterium | reverse complement strand
ATAAAGCAGTTTGGCCTTCAACAGGAAATTATTGCAGAGGTGGAGTAGCAATATCTCGTATCATGGGACTTAATAGTATTGCAATACTTCCTGAAGGGATGAGTAATGAGAGATTTGAATGGTTGAATAATTGGGTCGAAGATAAAAAAAACATTATAAAGACGAAAGGAACAGAGAGTAATGTTAAAGAAATCTATGATGCCTGTAATGAACTAAAAAAAGATAGTCAAAACGATATTATAAATCAATTTGATGAGTATTATAATTATGGTATTCATCGCTCTGTAACTGGTCCATCTTTTGAAAAATCATTTCTTAAAGTTAAAGGTAACAGTAATTTAACTCCTAGGTTTTACGTAAGTGCTTCAGGATCAAGTGGTACTCTAGCAGCAGGAGATTATCTTAAAGATAAATTACAGACGAAGATTGCAGTTGTTGAAGCTTTGGAGTGTCCAACATTGCTTCATGGAGGTTATGGTGAACATAATATACAAGGAATTGGAGACAAACATGTCCCCCTTATTCATAATGTAATGAATACAGATTTTGTCGTAGATGTTTCTGATCAAGCTACCAATAATCTAAATATGATTTTTAATACTGAAATAGGAAAAAATTTTTTAATTGAGAAAAAAAATTTTGACCCTGATTTTGTTTCTCGACTTCCTGAATTTGGTTTCTCAGCAATAGCAAATATATTGGCATCAATAAAACTAGCTAAATATATGGATTTAAATAGTGATGACGCAATTATAACGGTCGCTACAGATGGTGCAGATTTATACATGTCAGAGTTGAACAAGACCATTGCTGATTTTAAAAATAATTATGATGAAATAGTTTGTGCTGAACTATTTGGAAAACACTTATCAGGAATATCTACTGATAATATGCTAGAACTTTCTTACATGGACAAGAAAAGAATATTTAATTTAGGGTACTTTACTTGGGTAGAGCAACAAGGTGTAAGTCTTGAAGAATTTGAAAAAAGAAAAGATCAAAAATTTTGGAATTCACATTATGAATATATGCTTTCTCTAGACAATAAGATTAAAGAATTTAATAATATGTAGGTTATGAAAACTCAGTCATTACATAACCAATTAGTAGAATGGCGTCATGATCTTCATATGCACCCACAATTAAGTTTTGAAGAAGAGTATGCTGCAGCAAAAGTGTCAACACTTCTAAAAGAGTTTGGAATAGAAGTTCATTCTGGTATTGCCAGAACTGGAGTAGTTGGAATTTTAAAAAAAGGAAATAGTTCAAAATCAATAGGTATAAGAGCTGACATGGATGCTCTTCCTATACATGAAACTAATAAGTTTAGTTATAAGTCCAAGTTTGATAACAGAATGCATGCATGTGGACATGACGGTCACACAACAATGTTATTAGGTGCAGCAAAATATTTATCAGAAAAAGGTAACTTTAACGGTACGGTATATTTTATTTTTCAACCTGATGAAGAGAATACATTCGGTGCAAGAACAATGATAGATGAAGGATTGTTTGATAAATTTAACATTGATGAAGTTTACGCTATGCACAATATTCCTAACATGGAAATTGGAACATTTGGTACAAGAAATGGAGCTATTACAGCCAGCGAAAATTTATTTGAAATTGAAATAAAAACTAAAGGTGGGCACGCCGCATTACCTCATATGGGGGTAGATGCAATAACTGTTGGTTCTCAAATAGCTGTAGCACTTCAATCGATAGTGTCTAGGAAATTAAATCCAGCAGACAATGGTATAGTGTCTATTACCGAATTTATAACCGATGGTAAAAAAAATGTTCTGCCAGGTATGGTAAAAATGACTGGTGACGCGAGAGCTTTATCAAAAGAAACAAATGAAAAGATTGCTTCAAAAATGTTACAAATTGTCGAAGGGATTTGCAATGCACATGGTGTTAATGGTAGTGTTAAATATGAAACAGCCTGTCCTGTAACTTTTAATTCAAAAAATCAAACTGAGTCTGCAACAAAAGCTGCAGTTTCTTTACTTGGTAGTGATAAATGTAATGGTAATATAGAACCACGTTTATTCTCAGAAGATTTTTCTGTTATGGCAAATGAAAAACCTGGCTGCTTTGTTTTAATGGGTAATGGAACATCAGAGCAGCATTCCAGACCTTTACATGCTGATAATTATGATTTTAATGACGAATTATTAGTCATAGGTTCTTCATATTGGACTGAATTGGTAGAACAACAATTAAAATAAATGTTTTCTGAAAACTTAAATAAACTAAAGAAAAAAATGTCTGAGAACAATATTGATCTCTCAATTATAACTGATGATGACTCGATATATTATTTCACAGGATACCATGACTTCCTTCATATGGATTTTTATCGACCAACATTATTAGTTGTTTCAAATGATCATAAAACTTATTTAATAACACCTCTTCTTGATGTTTTATTAGTACCAGAATCTTGTCCTGTAGATATGGTTGAAACATGGAATGATGGTATTGGAAATGAATGGAGAGAATTATTACCTCAAATCATCAATCAGCATAAAAATATTTTTATTGAAAAATTTAAAATTAACCCAATGGTTAAGAGTTATTTAGACGAATTACTTCAAGACCATCCTGGGGATTTAACCAAATTAATAGATAATATAAGAATGATTAAATCTAATCATGAATTGAATATAGCTCGTCATGCCGGCGAAGTTGGTATGGCTATGATGGAGGCAGCAAAAAAAACAATTGGCCATAATGTTCCTGAGTATGAGGTTGCACTTGCACAATCACAAGCTGGAACAAGAAAAGCTGCAGATCTTTTAAAAGAATTTTATCCTGATAATATTAATATGTCTCCAAATATTCACTTTTTACCTGTTATGACATCGGGTCATGATTTACCTAAAACTCACCATCGTGCTTCAACCAAAATTATAAAAAAAGGTGATCCCGTATTCGTATGTTATTGTGGTTCTACAAATTTCCATAGGTTTAAATTAGGTTTTGACAGAATATTTTGGGTAGAAGAAATTCAATCCGATGAACAAATAAAAGCTTTTGAGACTGCAGTTAAATCTCAAAAAGCTGCTCTTGAAATTCTTGGCCCTGGAGTAACAGCTGAAGAAGTTCATGCTGCTTATGCAGATACTATACAGTCTGAGGGATACCCTTATCCTACATTTCGATGTGGAAGAGGTACAGGCTTTAGCTTTTTAGAGGAACCACAATTAGTAGTTGGTAATAAAACAGTACTGGAGCCTGGAATGGTATTTGCCGTTGATGGCGGGGCAAGTGCAAATAATTTTAGATCACAAGTTGGTGATAGTTTTATAATAACAAAAGATGGATACGAACAAATTACACATCATTCTAAAAATATTGATGACCTAATAATTCCACATGGATGAAATCACAGTATTTAACACACATTGCTGTGGTGAAATTGGGGATGTCGTAACTGGAATTAAAGGCTTGAAGTTTAATTCACCTGAGGAAGCTTCTAAAAAACTTTTTTTAGATAAAAAATGGAGAAATTTTTTTTTAAATGAACCTCGGGGAGGGGTCTTTAAACATTGTAATATTATTTTAGAACCTTCAAATAAAAATGCAGATGCTGGATTTGTAATCATGGAACCAGAAGATAATCCTCCAATGAGCGGATCAAATGCAATTTGTGTAACGACAGTCTTATTAGAAAAAAATATTGTTCAAATGAAATATCCTAAAACCATGCTTACACTTGAAGCTCCCGGTGGTTTAATAAAAGTTGTTGCTGATTGTGAAAATAAGAAAGTTAAAAGTGTCACTTTAACTAATCTTGCCTGCTTTGCAGATAAAATAGATGTAGATTTAAAGACTAAAAATTATGGTACAATTAAAGTAAGTACTGCTTTTGGTGGTGACAGTTTTTTAATTTGTAATGCTAGCGATTTTAATCTTAAAATTGAACCAAAGAATGCAAATAAATTTGTAAATGTTGCTAAAGAATTATTGAAAGAAGCAAACGCATCTATAGGATTTGAACATCCTACTATTAAAGGATTAGACTATCTTTCCTTTTGCCAATTTATTGAACCCTTAAAAAAAAATAATCAATCATTACTTACAGGATTAAATACAGTTGTTATACGACCTGGGAAACTTGATCGTTCACCCTGTGGTACAGGCACTTCAGCAAGATTAGCAGTAATGAAAGAAAAAAATGAAATACAAATAAATGAAGAATTTATATCAAAGTCTATTATAGGATCTTCATTTAAAGCAAGTATTGAAAAGGAAATTAAAATTAATAACAAAAATTGTATTATTCCAAAAATAACAGGTAGTGCATTTATTACTGGAAAACAAAGTTTATATATCGATAAGGATGATCCTTTTCCAGAAGGTTATAGATTAAATGACACATGGCCAGATTCATCAAGTTAACTGTGATTAAATAACACTAGCATGGCAAGTTAATTCATTTTACTTTCATCAACTATTCTAATAATTAATAAAACAAATGACAAAATTTAATGCCTGGAATGTAATTAAAAACGGTTTAAATGGTCAGTCTTATTGGACTAGACAATGGCGTGATCCAGAACCAAAAAGTAGTTATGATGTTGTAATAATTGGGGGAGGTTTACACGGTCTTGCCACGGCATATTATTTAGCAAAGAATCATAATATAAAAAATGTAGCTGTCTTAGAAAAAGGCTGGATTGGTGGAGGAAACGCTGGACGTAATACAACTATTGTAAGATCAAATTATATGATGCCAGGCAACCACGAATTTTATGAACATTCTTTAAAGTTATGGGAAAATTTAAGTCACGAATTAAATTATAATGTAATGTTTAGCCAACGAGCTCATGTCTCGTTATTTCATAGCCCTGGTGCTAAAGATTCAGTTTCACGGATTTATAATATTATGCGACTCCATGGAACTGATGCAGAACTTTGGGATTTAAAAACTTTAAAGAAAAAAATTCCGCATTTAAATTATCATAATTCTAGATTTCCAATACTTGGAGCTGCAGTTCAAAAAAGAGCAGGCAATGCAAGACACGATGCAGTTGCATGGGGTTATGCAAGAGCTGCAGATACATTAGGTGTAGACATTCTTCAAAATTGTGAAGTTACAGGTTTTACAAGAAAGAATGGAAATATTGAAAGTATTCAAACTTCAAGAGGAATTATAAAAGGAAAGAAAATAGGATTTGCTGTTGCAGGCAATACTTCAGTATTATGGCAAATGGCAGAATTAGGCAACCTGCCAATTGAATCCCATAAACTACAAGCATTTGTATCTGAGGCTGTTAAACCACTTCTAGACCAGGTTGTTGTTTATGGCGTAGGTGGTGCGCATTTCTATATATCGCAGTCAGATAAAGGAAGCATGGTGTTTGGTGGTGATCTTGACTGGTATAAATCATATGCTCAAAGAGGAAATCTTCCTATGGTTCAAGATGTTGCCGAAGCGGCCATGGCAATATTTCCTTCACTTGGAAGAATAAGATTACTTCGTCATTGGGCAGGTGTTATGGACATGACAATGGACGGATCATTTTTTATTTGTAAAACGCCAATATCTAATCTCTATTTAAATGCTGGTTGGAACTATGGTGGTTTCAAAGCTAGTCCTGCATCAGGTTGGTATTTTGCCGACTTAATTGCAAATGAAAGCCCGCACAACTACGTGCAAAATCATAATTTAGAAAGATTTGAAAAAGGTATCAATATTGATGAACGTGGCGCAGGACCTGATCCAAAATTGCACGGTTAAATGATTAGAATCAACTGTCCTTATTGTGGTGAAAGAGATCATAGTGAATTTAGTTATGGAGGAGATGCAACAATCAATTATCCTTCGTTAGATGCATCAGAGAAAGAATGGACTGAAGCTATATTTTTCAGAAAAAATATAAAAGGTTTTCAATTT
>NYVP01000181.1 GCA_002684575.1 Verrucomicrobiales bacterium | reverse complement strand
TTATCACCTTGCCCCTCTTGAAGTGAACGGTACTCTAAACCGCTTTCAGTTTTAATATAGGGTTTGTCTGATTCAGATAGAGGCATAGTAAGGATTTCGAATATTTTGTGACTAATGCAAGGATTTTTTTATATCAATATTTAAAATGAGTTTGTGGTGATAAAATAAATACTACAAAAATACTCAGTTAGTAATTGCAGCACGTGCATCGGCTATACCTCCACTTTTCTCTAGATAATAATCATAGTCACCAGCGTACTTGGTAAGATTACCATCTTTAATATGCCAAACATTATTTCCTAATTTTCTGATAAAATTAACATCGTGAGAAATAAAAACGAGCGAGCCCCCATAATTAGAAAGAGCAACTATTAGAGCATCAATTGAGATTAAATCTAAGTGGGTTGTTGGCTCATCCATTAACAGTAAGTTCGGAGGATTAAGCAAAAACTTTACCAAATTTAAACGACTTTTTTCTCCTCCTGATAAAACTTTCGTTTTCTTGAAAACGTCCTCTTTTCTGAATAAAAAAGACCCTAAAACACCCCTACATTCATCTGCTGTCAAATCAATCGCAGCTTCGACACATTCATCAAGAACGCTTTTTTCTGGATCAAGTGTCGCAGAACGGTGCTGACTAAAGTAACCAATACGGCAATTATGGCCTAAATCTCTTTCACCTGACTGAAACTCCACTTCACCTGCCATGATTTTAATTAAAGTCGATTTTCCTGCTCCGTTTGGCCCCACTAGTGCAATCCTGTCTCCCCGTTCAATATCGACATTCAGGTTATTGTATATTTTATTTTTGCCGTATGACATTTCGATTCCCTTCAAACTCACCACTCTCTGACCACTTCTTGAAGGTTGCGGGAATTGAATCTTAAAAAGCTTGCGAATAGGTTTTGGTTTTTCCAACTTTTCCATTTTATCGAGCTGTCTTTGACGGCTTTGAGCCTGAGCAGCTTTGGAAGCCACAGAACGAAAACGGTCTATAAATTCTTGGCTTTTTTCTATTTCCTTTTGTTGATTTTTCCAAGCCTGTATACGCTGTTCGAAACGATTTTCTTTTTCAATCTCAAACGTTGAATAGTTTCCTTTATAACTAATAAGTTTTTGATCCTCGATATCATAGACCACCTTAACCAAATCATCCATGAATGAACGATCATGAGAAATAAGAAGTACAGCGCCACTAAAATTAGACAGGTAATGCTGAAACCATAACAATGCCTCAAGATCCAAATGGTTAGTTGGCTCATCAAGCATTAATAGATCAGGCTCCATTGCAAGAATTCTGGCAAGATGAGCTCGCATCACCCAACCCCCACTCATTTCTTTGGCCTCTCGATTAAAGTCTGATTCTTTGTAACCAAGACCTCTAAGCATCTTTTTTGATTTGGCTTCTAGTCCTGGGTCACTAAGTGAATCAAATTTCGCCTGAGCCTCATAGTATTCAGCACATTCAATTTGCCCGCTGGCCTCAAGTTCTTGTAACTTACTTTCAATTTCTTCAAGTGCTCCAGCTTTACCAGTGGCAATTTCGATAACTGTTTCGTTTCCCAACGCCTCACCCTCCTGAGGAAGAAATCCAACAGTGGTCCACTCATCTCGCTGCACATTACCTGTATCCGCACTATCTTTAGAGAGGATAATATTGAAAAGAGTGGATTTACCCGCCCCATTAGGCCCAACAAGTGCAACGAAGTCAGAATAGTTAATTGTTAAACTAGCATCTTCAAAAAGAATCCGGCCACCGACTGATTTTGAAATCTTTCTTAAATTGAGCATTAAAAATATTACCTTTTTGTTGGCATCACAGCACCTGAATCTTGAAGCCAAACTTTTAATTTGTTTTTAAGTCTAGAGGCTAATTGAGGCATTTTTCCTGATAGGTCATTTTTTTCGCCTATATCATTTTTTAGATTATAAAGCTCAACGCTATCAGTATCATAAAAATGAATTAATTTATGATCACCTTCACGTATAGCCGAGCCCAAACGATTATCACGATGAAATGCAAAATTGGGATAATGCCAGTAGACTGCTCTATTCTTTAATTTTTCTTTTCCTTTTAATAGAGGTAACAAATTATGACCATCATTTGGAATAGTTGAATTCAAATCTAAACCCGTTGCAGATAAAATAGTTGGGTGAAGGTCCGTGAGTATGACTGGAGTTTCCTCAACTGCCCCGGCTTCAACTTTTCCTGGCCATCTAACGATTAGAGGCACTCTAATGCCTCCTTCATACAAGTGACCCTTGTCAGCCCTCAATGGACTGGCATCACCAACGCCTCCAAAGGGACCATTATCTGAGGTAAATATAACAAGAGTTTCTTCAGTGATATTGAGGTCATCCAAAGATTTAAGGACCTTTCCAATAGCAATATCCATAGCCTCAATCATTGCTGCATATCGGTGGTCCCGGTATCCCTTTATCGGTAATTTTTGGTACTTTTCAACTAATTTATCAGGAGCTTCCATTGGCCAGTGGACCGTGTAATTCCACAACGCAACGAAGAATGGCTTATCCTTAGAATTTTGCTCACTAATGAATGCAATAGCCTCATCGGCCAATCGATTTGGAAGATATTCCCCTTCTTTTCTGTCTGGTAAAAAATCAATTCTATAGGGATCGAAAAAGGTTGGCGGGCCACCATACGAACAACCCCCAATATTAATATCAAAACCCTGATTGAGCGGATTATATTTTTTATCTCTACCAGTATACAAATGCCATTTTCCTATAAATGCAGTGGCATAATGAGCGTCTTTTTTTAATCGTTCAGCTAATGTTTCAGACTCAAGAGATAAATGATTCAGCATCTTCGCAGGAAGAAGTTTAGAATCTTTAGGAGTAAATCTATCCTGATGAGGTAAATGATTCGTAATTTGAAGCCTTGCCGGTGACTGACCTGTAATTATTGCAGCACGCGTTGGAGAGCAAACAGGAGCCGGAGCGTAAGCATCCGTAAAACGCATGCCCCCTTTAGCAAGATTATCAATATTAGGAGTACGAAGATTTTTATTGCCCTGACACCCCAGGTCCATCCATCCCATATCATCAATGAGTATGAAAAGAACGTTAGGCTTGCTCAATACCTTAAAGGAGAGCAATAACGAAAAAGTAAAAACTGTTATAAATATTTTCACAAAACAACTTATCATTTATATCCAACTTTTCCAAAAAGTTACTTGCTTCAAGATTATTGATTTTTCTTTTTGCTATTAGACCGAGCTGATTGAAAAAATTCTTTTAATAACTGGGAGGAATAATCGGCTAAAACACCAGATCTTATTTCAGATCGATGATTTAAAGTAGGCTGATTCAGAAGATTTATATAACCACCCCCGGCAGCACCATCTTTTGGAGAAGAACATCCGAATATAACTGATCGAATCCTACAATGAATAATTCCACCGGCACACATCGCGCATGGTTCTTTGGTTACATACAAATCGCACTCATTGAGGCGCCAGTCTCCCACATACTCCTGAGCAGAACTAAGAGCTAACATTTCTGCATGAGCTGTGGCGTCCTTTAGCATTTCCACCTGGTTGTATCCACGCCCAATCACTACACTATTATGGACGACAACAGCGCCAACGGGAACTTCATCATTTCGCAGGGCTTTTTTTGCCTCTCTAATAGCTTCATTCATGAAATATTCATCACTATTTAAGTCAATAGGATAATAGCTTTCGGATAATTCATTCATAATAAACCAATCAATTAAATAGGACAGAGACTTGCTTCATCTCAGGTGTAGAAGATAGTAGCTACAAATGGCTAATTTCAACCAAAGGATTATCGCCCCTTCTTTGCTAGCTGCAAATTGGAAAAATCTGGGTGATGAGTGCATCAGGGCAATCAACTCTGGAGGAGATTGGTTGCACTTAGATGTCATGGATGGCCACTTCGTCAGAAACATTTCGTTTGGTCCAAGCTTCGTAAAACATGTTCGTGAAATCGTACCTGATGCTTTCCTAGACACCCATCTAATGATTGAGAGACCTGATAACTATATTGAAGCATTCATAGAGTCTGGATCGAGCAACATTACTATCCACGTAGAGCCAAAATACGATATTAATAAGACTATAAAAAAGATTAAAGATTCAGGAATATCTGTAGGCCTTGCATTAAACCCGGAAACACCTTTAGAAATCGCCCAGCCTTTCTTAGGACAAATTGACATACTACTAATAATGACTGTCGTGCCTGGTTTTGGCGGGCAACAATTCATGAATGACGCAACAATGCCTAAAGTGAAAGAAGCCACCAAAATAAGAGAAGAAAATGATTTAAATTTTCATATCCAAGTAGATGGAGGAATTACCGCAAGCACAGCCAAGATTGCTGCAGAACATGGTGCCAACATTATGGTCGCTGGCACAAACACCTTTAGATCAACAGATATGAAGTTAGCGATTAAGGAACTCCGAGACGCTTGAAGTGATTATACAATCAAATTATCATCCTGTTCGTCTTTTTGCGCAAGATCACCTGACTCGACTCGGTGAAAAACCTCACTAACATCATCTGTTTTTTCTAAAACTTTTTTTGCCACATATACTGGCGCGTCAAACTTTACCGCAAGAGCAATACAATCACTAGACCTGGCATCTATTTCGAGAATTTTTTTCTCCTCGATTTCATTCTCAACTTTAAGGATTAACCTCCCAAAATAAACTTCATCTTTAAAATCATTAATAATGACTCTTTGAACTTTTGCTCCTAGAGCTTCTAGTACATGGCCAAAAAGGTCATGTGTTTGAGGCCTTTCCAAGGGCGCATCCTTCATGAACATCATTATCGCATTGCCAACCATCTGATCAATATAGATAACAAATACCTTTTCTTCATTACCTAGAAAAACAGCACACCCGCCATTAGTAGGCAAGGTACCCTTAACTTCTACTTCAACCACGTCACTATTCATTTTTTGTAATCATTAAAAACTCATTGAAAATACAAACTGCTGCTAATTATTATAGTATTTTTTCATCAATATACCTTCGAGATAGCTCGATATAATTTTCAGCCCATTGTTTCAAAGTCTTTTGTTCTTCTTCACTTAACTTTTTAACCACCTTAGCAGGGGATCCTAAAACCAATGAACCCGGTGGTATCTCTGTGCCCATAGTCACTAATGCCCCGGCTCCTATAATCGATCGCGCACCAACCCTTACGCCATCCATTAGAATTGATCCCATTCCAACAAGCACCTCATCATCTATGGTACAAGCATGTAAAATAGCTTTATGCCCCACTGTGACATATTGTCCAAGATAGGTTCCTTGTTCACATTCCAAATGAACTATAGTTCCATCCTGAACATTGGATCTTGGACCTATTTTGATTTCTTGGATGTCCGCTCTTAGTACAGCTCCATACCAAATGCTGGCTTCCTCTTCAACAGTAACAGCACCAATTAAATCTGCACTCTTTGCAACAAAAGCACTAGGATGAATTAGAGGTTTTCTATCAAGATAGTCTTTTCTAGGCATATTTTTTCTCTGATTTGTAACACTAAAATGATGCAGCCGCTTGGAAAAAACCTGACGCCTTATGCAAGGTTTCTTGGTATTCAGATTCAGGATCTGAATCTGCTACGATACCTGCACCAGCATGGAGATACAATTTTCCTGATTGAATATACGCGGTCCTAATGGCAATACTAAATTGACTTTCTCCATTAACGCCAAAATAGCCGATAGAACCTGTATATATTTCTCTAGGACAAACTTCTAGTTCATCAATTATTTCTAGAGAACGGCACTTGGGAGCACCACTAATTGATCCGCCAGGAAAACAAGCCTTTAGTGCACTTAAATGATTGTTTTGTTCATTTAGTCTTCCTTCTATGGTACTAACTAGGTGAAAAACTTGAGCAAACTTTTCAAGTTTTAGAAGTTCCGAAACTCGAACAGTTCCGTATTCACAAACTTTTCCTAGATCGTTTCTCTCTAGATCAGTAATCATTATAAGTTCCGATATCTCCTTAGGCGAAGTTAACAATTCTGCTGCAGACCGCTCGTCCTCACCTGGATCATTAAACCTGGGTCTTGTTCCCTTAATGGGTCTGGTCAAAACACCTGGACCACTCATTTTAAGAAAACACTCCGGAGATGATGAAATTATCGTCTGATCATTGATCTTATAAAATGCAGAAAACGGAGCAGGTGAGCAGTCTCTTAACTTAAGAAATAAATCAAAAGGATCTTTTTTATCAGGCCATTCGGCCTCAAACCTATGCGACAAATTTACCTGATAAATATCGCCAGCAGCAATGTACTCTTTGGCTTTTTTTACCATAGAGCAAAAATTTTCTTTCCCAATACCATTACAAAATTCAACTCTATTAAGTTGAGAGCTGATGATAGGTTCAAAGCTCATCAAATCAGATAAACCGCCTATATCAAACCACTCATTTCTGTCATGTAAATATACAAGAAGTTTTGAATATTTACCAAAATGGTATTTCCCATCAAAGGTAATGTGACCAAAAAGACCACCTAAGGGAAAACCACAATCAACGTGTTCGTAAAGCTGATTATCTCTTGAAAAGTTTGCTACTAACTGATCGTAATCGTTTTCAATATCACCATTTATGACATATCCTGGTATAGCGCCTAAAATTGACAAGGAACCCTCATTTGATGATATATTCGCTGAGTCAAAAAACAGAAATCCAGGTAAATGCCTTAATCGCTGGGCAACATCGATTGGATGAGAGTCAATCTCAACCCTTCTCGGCATTAACATACTTTTACCTGTTTTACTCATAATTTTTTAATCATTAATGACAAATTTATTTGAGAGATTCTACTTAGTTGCGAGGGGATTTCGAATACTGTAAATTGATGAGTATATTCTTCATTGAATGGAATTCCTCAAATTAAAAAAATTAATTAATGAAAAGTTCGTTTCTCGAATAACGATTCTCCTATTAGGGGTTTGGATAATAATAATATCACAAAACAAAAATCTTCCTAATAGGAACAATAAAAACATTAAAACACCAAAAATAACTAAAGAGATTATTATTGAAGAAAAAAATATTAAGCCAAAAAAATTAGATCAAAATTTGAAAAATGAGGATTCAAATTCAGAGAAAGAAGAAAAAGCCTTAATTGCCAAAATGCTGACAAATGCGTTCAAGGATTCAAAAAAAATAGATAACCAAAAAGCTAAAATTTCAGCACCCGAAAAAGAAGATGCTTACTCAGTTGAAAATGAAAAGAACTCTGAATTAGAGGAAATAATAGAAGTTTGTAAATCTTTAAGAGAAGAGGGAAATACCTTTGAATCCTTGAAGAAATTAAGAGATGCAAAGCTAGTATTTCCTAATCAGCCGAGATTACTCTGGGAATTACATCTAACATATGAGGTGATGGCACTTCATCAAAAATCAATTAATGAGCTCAATAATATCATCAGCATAGGAAAAGAGGTAGGGAAAGACTACTGGGAAATTGCAAAATTAAAATTAACTGAGAATCAAAACATAAATACTTCAGAGAGAAAACAAAACTTCAATTTTGGAACAATTGTAGAATCAAAACCCGAGAATCAAAAAAAGGGTGAGATTGTCATTATTGGAATGGAAATAAAATCTCAATTGAAAATTAAACCGAACGTAAAAGATGTAAGTTTGATTATAGATTTTTATGACATAGTCGACGATATAAAAATTCAAACAACTTTTTCGGATCAACCCCAAGCTACATGGAAAACTACGCCAATTGATTGGAGCTCAGGGAAATCTGAAATTGTCGAATGGAAGTATCACTTGCCTAAATTTTCAGCCGAAGAGAAAAAAAATGCTGAGTTAAGGCGCTATTACGGGTTCGTGTCTAGACTATATTATAAGGATATCCTTCAAGATATTTATGCAAGCCCTAGAACTTTGTTAGAACCAAAACAAAGCCTCAATAACTCGTTCATGGATAGCTCATTATTTCCACCTGTTAATGATTAAGAGAAAGAAGATGACTATATTAATCATCTCAAGTAAAAAAGGCTCAGCCAAACCACTAATCAATGCTATTAAATCTCATGAAAATTATGAATTAATATATTTTGATCATTCCGAATTAACGTCATCATTAATTTCTAGCCTGGGCACCATTGATATCGTTATTGATGTAAAAGATTCAAAATATCAAAAAGAGTACAGTTGCTCTGATCTTTTTAATGATTCAAAATATTTAAAGTTCTCCATCAAGAATGTTGATGATATAGAAAAATGGCTTGAAAAGAATATTTACACAGAAGGTACAATTCTAAACCTAACAAAAAAAAAGACCTTTAGACCTCTAACGGTTAAAGAAAATTCAGAAGACGAGAACATTCCTTTAGCCAACACTCTATCGGCCACCGGAAAAGCAATCGGTGATTATGAACTAATAAGATTTATCAAATCGGATGACGAAACAGAAACTCATATCGCTATCCAAAGGTCAATTAATCGTAAAGTTTCATTAACTCTTTTAAAACAAGATTTATCTAATTCTCAAGATTCAATAAACAGATTCCGTGAATCTGTTAGAGCAAAGGCTAGCGTATCCAATCCAAACATTGTGGCGGTTTATGAAGGACACGAGGACCAAGGAAAAATTTTTTATACGAGTGAACTTCTAAGCGGCCAAAATA
This sequence comes from Verrucomicrobiales bacterium, assembly GCA_002684575.1. Taxonomy (GTDB): domain Bacteria; phylum Verrucomicrobiota; class Verrucomicrobiia; order Verrucomicrobiales; family DEV007; genus EC70. The sequence continues at coordinate 10,643 of NYVP01000181.1, read as the reverse complement.
TTGAAACCGCCATAAACTATGGTTTAAAGTTAAACAATCTTCAAATCATAAAACTTCTTAAAATTATAATTGAGTCACAGTTATATCTAAAAGTTAATCAAATATCACATACCCCTTTAGAATTATCAGACATATACATCACCCCAGATGAGACTGTCCGCATTGCAAATACTGCAACAAGAAAAAATAATGAAATACTTTCCGAAAAAAACTCAATTAGTCACCTTTCTAGTAATATATCTAAGTTGATAGATGAGGATTCAAACTCTAAGATTTTATTTTTACTAACAGACTATAAAAGCTCTAATCATTTCTCAACCTGGGAAAGATTTTCAGAAGCTATTCAAGACTATGAGGATTTTCAATCCCCTATAAGTAATATTAATTTCAATGAACCGAAACCCAAAAATCGGCTATTAATCTTTGGATTAACTACATCAATTTTCGTTACATTTTTGACATTTATTTATTATTTTAAGAAGCAAAACATTCAAAACATAACAACGTATGTAAATTTTGATGAAATGATAAGAGTGGGTGGAGGAGAATTTATCTATCAAAAAGGTGAAATAAAAACTTTACCAACTTTCTGGATTGATAAATACGAAACTACAATTTCTCAATATAAAGATTTTTTAGATGCTATAGAGACTCAAAATATAAATAATTATGATCACCCTCAACAGCCTAAAGAAAAAACAAATCACAAACCAAAATATTGGGATCAATACTATAATGCTGCATCTCTAGGAAAAAAGTTTATGGGTCATTCAATTACTATGAACTCACCGGTCATCTTTGTGGACTGGTGGGATGCATTTGCTTATGCAAAATGGAAAGGAAGACGACTTCCGACTGAGGAGGAGTGGGAGAAATCAGGAAGAGGAAAAAATGGTAATATTTACCCTTGGGGAAATAACGTTAACGTGAATTTCGAGAAACTTAGAACTGAAAATTATTCAAAATGGAAATCTGTATCTTTAATAATTGAAGATAAAACCAAGGAGGGTATTACGGGGCTCCTAGGTAATGTTACGGAATGGACTATGACAGTCGAACAAGACCCAGAAATCATTGGAAAATACCTTCCTGTGGTTCGTGGAGGAAACAGTAAATCCAACCTAGAAAAGGTCACTCAATTAACTAATCGCTATGCCCTGAAAAACAGGAATCATAGATCAAGTTCTATTGGATTCAGAACTCTATCTGAAACAGATCCGACATTGAAAGTCGGGTCTGTTAAATAAAAAAGCCGATACTTTTAAAAAGTACCGGCTTTTCAAAAATCTAACTTAGTGATTAGTTACCTCTCTGTGGATTGACCATATCAACCTTCCCTTGATAATCAAAGAGATCTATATTTCTACCACCCATATCTTTCATGGCTTTGCCGCTCAAATCTAGATTAACAATTTCTGCATCTCCTGTTCCGTAAATAACTACGGCTGTTTTACCCTCCCATATTCCACCAAGATCGGCTTTTTCCATAGCATATGTACCAGCAGATTCAGAAAATCCTGATGCAATCATAGGGTATCGTGGCTCAAATCGAGATCTTTTGTTAACTGCATAGTGGTTAGCACCTGCTTCAAGCGCTACACCTGCAGGTGTACTTCTCTCATGAAAGTTATCTCCACCATTTCTAGTTGGTCCGGTACCGTGCCATGCGCAACCTGCGACATAGAATGGCTTCTCCGAATCCATCTCAATAGCAACCTCGGCAAGAATATCATTTGAATTCTCTCCATCAGGAAGGTAACCCTGCTCTCCATAAAGAGCATAAACGCCTTTATAGATTCCAGAAGCTTGTTGCATTGATTTATTAACTTTTGCCTTTTGCTGAATTGATGAAAAGACAGGAACTGAGACACTCGCCAAAATTGCAATAATTGTTATCACAACAAGCAATTCGATAAGAGTGAAACCTTTTTGATTGAATTGGTTTTTCATATTTAATGGTATGGGGTTATTTTGTGGTCAAATCCCCCCTTAAATTATCGGGTTAACTTTTTATATTAGGAGGGTTTTCTTTATAATATTCTAACAGTAAGATGGCATGGTTCAAGGTCTTTTGGAACATCCTTCAATCTCCCAGACCCAGCTATTAATAAACCCATCTTTCAGGCTCTTGTGGGATGTACAAGTCCAACCTGTTGAACGCATTATCTTAGGAATATTAGGTAGTTTTTTGGCCGAAATTCTGCAAAAAAGCCTAAAAAAACGTATCATTATATATGTAAGTATACTTCGATAAATTCCTGAAACAGACCCTTTCCCCGGTAAAAAAAAATCGCTAATCACCAATTTCGTTGATTTGGGACACGATTTGGAAAGACGATTTACAATTAAAATAACTTCATTCTCTGTAAAACAATCGAGAAAAAAGTGAGCAAAAATTAAATCAGGTTTAAAATTTTTTGTAAACTCAAAGTCCTGCAGGTCTTGGCAAACATGTCTCACATCAAGCCTGGTGTTATGAATCTTGGATTGTGATAACCTAATCATTTCTGAACTCGAATCTACAGACAAAATCTGAGCATCAGTACCGATCTCGGAAATCTTCTCGAGAAATCTTCCATTTCCATCTCCTAGAAGCAGAATTGACTCTGCATCTCTTACTAAGCTCACATGAAAATTACGAACTTTTTCAAGGTCATGGAGGAAAACTATTTTTTCCATCCACTGATAAGAATTTGCAACCCTGTTAAAAGTCATTTTAGAAAAATAATGATCAGCAGCGCAGGAGCGAGCACAGCAACATCGGCAAGAACTCGAATTAATTGATTAGACACCCTTTTTTCGAAAAATGAAATTAGTGAGATCATACCACAACCTAATGAAGCTGCTAAGAGGACTAGAAAATCTTCTGATCGAAATGAAGTATATGTAACAAAAGACAATATCAGAAAAACGATCAATGATATTAATGAGAAATGAGAGGCAAATTTTGGCAACAATTGAGGTAAGGCGGAATTATCATTAAAAGCATCCGAGTCTTTTTCCCACACTGAAATGGCTAAACAATTCATTGAACATAAAACTCCAAAGCCGATGACAGGAATAGACAAAAAAACATCGGGAATTTCGCGGGTCCAAGTGTAGCCAATCAAGGTGGTTCCTATGGCAAAAACCAAACCAACAAATATTTCTTTGGGCAAAAAAACAATCATCCCACCTCTTCCCCATTTTCTATGGATAAAATAGACGATAACAAAACATGATATCATCAATCCAAATTTTAAAACTGCAAAAGGAATGCTTGTAAGGCATATGACAGCCGTAAAAATGGAAATGATTGCCGTAACAAAATAGAGAACTCGATAATTTTGATGATAATAATTATGCCTGGTAGTCGAGTTTATTTTACTATTCAACATTTTTGCATCAAGCAATCTATCCACCGAGTATATCACCCAAACCACAAGAAAAAGAGCTAAATAATTAGAGGCAGGAATCTTAATTCCGAAGACAGTAGCAAATAGGTATTGCCAAACGACAGCAACTATTGGCGCATCCAAGCCTAATACATTAGGCCACAACCAGAATGGGACGCTTTTATTTTCCGTTTGTTTAGTGTTTAACACCTTCGATTAATAAGCATCACTTATTGATCAATGTCCATTCTCAGTTTCTCTGAATACAAAAGGAGGAATAGGAGTTCCAATAGAATCCGCGATGGCTCGCAATAGTTCTATTTCGAGACAATTTATGTGATTGTCTGATAAAGCAACCGTACCACAGGCGATTAAAATTTTTCTCTTTAGCACACCTGAACATTTTTCAAGTGTATCAAGGGTTTGATCTATTTCAAGAATACTACACTGATTCGGTTCAAGAATTTTCAACTTTCCAGAACCTTCATTTTCAAGAATTGAGGCACCATTATTAAAAGCTGATTGTAACTCGGATTTAATGGCACTCCCAACACCAGCCATAGCCGAAAGAATCACAGAACACTCCTTATTTAAATTTGATAAAGAAACGTATCGAAAAGAACCGGATTTTTTGACTCTTCCAAAATATTTATCTAGATGTCTCCTAATAATTCTTTGAATCATATATTCGAATAAATCCACCTGATCATCTGCATTAATCAACTCATCTATATAATTACAAAATTGGTCATATTCATTTTCAGAGCAATTCCTAAGGGATGGCAGACATAAATCCATAAGGGCTATTTTGGTGGCAGATGAATAATCACATATCTGATCAAGATAAACTTGTAGATCATTGAAAATTGTCCCAATAAAATCATTAATTATATGAATTTGTTTTTCCTTTATTATTTCCTCAGAAGACAGAAGTAAAAATCCTGCTACAACTTTAGCACCATTTCTATCACGAACAGTTTCAATAATCTTATCGTCAATTGTCGAAAGAATCCCACGAGCCACATACAATTGCTCTTCATTGATTTGTCCCATCTGCTCCAGTGAATCTAATCCATATTGATGGTCTTCAAGATTACTTGAACTTCCACTCGACAAAGATGAAACCATTGATTCGTTTTGCTCGAAATGACTCTGTGTATAATTTGACTTGTTGACAGTATGAAATCCATCAAACGTTCCATCAATCGCTCTTATTCTATCTTCTAGAGGGGGGTGCGTTGCAAAAATATTAATAAATTTTTTCTTGAAGCATGATCCGAAAAACATATGACTGGCTTCTTCTGCACGATGATGGCTTATGATTGATCCTCCACCTCCCCCAATTTTTTTGAGGGCTCCCGAAATTCCGGCAGGATTACGAGTAAACTGCACCGCTGACGCATCGGCTAAAAATTCACGCTGACGACTAACCGCAGCTTTAATGAGCTTTGCCATAATTTGACCAATGAAACCAAAGATCATCATCGCAAGAGCAATTATAAGAATAACAACTATGCCTCCTCCGTTTCCTTCTTTGGAATTTGAACTCGAACGCCCGGATGAACCCCAGGGTAAAAAACGGATCGTAAAATATCCAATAAGAGTAAGAACCAAAATGCCAAATAAAACCGAAATCATTCGAATATTAAGCCTCATATCACCATTCAAGATATGGCTAAACTCATGAGCTATAACACCCTGAAGCTCATCTCGATTAAGAATATTCAAACATCCACTGGTTACCCCTATAGCAGCATCACTAGGGGTATAACCTGCCGCAAATGCATTAATATCATCTTCTTGGTCAAGTATGAAAATACTCGGCACTGGAACTCCCGAGGCTATAGACATCTCTTCAACAACATTCACAAGAATGCGTTCTTTATGATTATTTGTAGACCTATCAACTTCTCGACCGCCTAAAGATTTTGCGACCATCGCTCCACCACCTTTTGAGAGAGCAAGTGATTTAAAGAAGGAGGCTAAAAGAATTAATATTAAAACTGGTCCTGCGCTTAAGATGAAAACTCTTAAATCGAAAAAATCTAACTCTAAGTGTGGTATTCTTTCGGCCTCCAATAACCAACTTCTGATAAAAAGAACAGTTAAACCAATTAGACTAGATATACCGAGAACAGCGATTGAATAATAAAAGATAAGAATCTTAGAATTTTTTCTCGCGATATCCTGACGAACAAAAAAATCCATCAATCAAAAATCAAAATTTTTATAAATCTTTTTAAAATTTAACAGCAACTTTCTCTCTTTTCTCTTCGCTAACCTCATATAAAGATTTATCTTTAAAGCCAAAGGCACCAGCTATGATGTTTGAAGGAAAGGTTTCTCTTTTGTTATTGTAGGAAGTCACACTATCATTGAAAGCCTGTCTGGCAAAAGCAATCTTATTCTCAGTACTCGTCATTTCCTCCTGTAACTGTAACATATTTTGATTAGCTTTTAAGTCAGGGTAACTTTCTGAAAGAGCAAATAAGTTACCTAAAGCACCTTGCAGGCCGGCTTCGGCAGCTATCAAGGCTCCCATACTGTCGGGATCACCAATATTAGAAGAATTCTGAGCCTTAGCTGCAACTGCTGAATTTCTAGCTTGAATCACAGCTTCCAAAGTTTCACTCTCATGTTTCATGATCCCTTTAACTGTTTCAACAAGATCAGGAATCAGATCATAACGACGCTCAAGCTGAACATCAATTTGGGCCCAAGCATTTTCATAAAAATTTCTAAGTTTGACTAAAGCATTATAAACTGCTCCTGCCCATAGAATAAAAATTAAAGCAATTGCTAATGGAATAGCCCAGCTCCATATATTGGCTAAAATAAAAACATTCATGATCACCTATTTAAGTAAAGTTTAACTGTATTATATTTACTATTATAAAAATATATTTTTTTATAAAATATTAGATCAATTATATTTCTTCCTCAAAAAGTGATTGAAACCCATAAATTTGAAACAGTTTTAGAATCGCATCAAATACCACTTGAGCGTAAGAAAACGACAACGCTTCAGCTCAATATGGGAAAGCTTTGTAATTTAACTTGCACTCATTGCCACGTCAACGCCGGCCCCAATCGTAAGGAATTAATTAGCCATGAAACGATCTCAAATGTAGTTGAGTGGTTTTCTTCAACCGATATTTCCATTCTTGATCTTACATGAGGCACACCAGAAATGGTTCCAGTCTATAAAGATCTCACAAGAAGTGTAAGAAATTTCACATCACCCAGAAAAGTTATTACCAGATTAAATGCCATTATTATTGAGGAAGAGGGTTTTGATTGAGTGGTAAATTTTCTTGCCGAAAACAATGTTGAAACCATTGCCTCAATGCCATGCTATGAACCAAAAAATGTCGAAGACCAGAGAGGAAATGGAGTATTCGATAAAAGTATAAGTGCTTTTCAAAAATTAAATGCCATTTGATATGGTAGCAATCCAGATTTGGCCATGCATTTTGTTTATAATCCTAGTGGAGATTTCTTACCGCCTGATCAAAAAGAGTTAGAACAGGAATATAAAAAGGCAATGATGGAGCATTTTTCTGTAAGATTTAACAATCTTTATTGTATTACAAATATGCCAATCTCTCGATTCGCCAGTTGGCTAAAGCGTAATAATAAGTTCAACGATTATCTTTTACTACCGAGAAATTCTTTCAACCCGCAAACAGTCAATAGTCTCATATGTAGAGACACAATTGGTGTCAGTTGGCTTGGTGAAGTCTTTGATTGCGATTTTAATCAAATGCTAAACTTACCAACTTACAAAAATAATAAAAGCGTTAAGGTTTGGGATATTGATCCAAAAGAGTTTCAAAATACGACGATTAGAACACAGTCACATTGTTTTGGTTGCACTGCTGGTACTGGCAGTTCGTGTGCAGTGCTCTTATAGAATAAAATTATATCTACGCTATAATTTTGTGAGCTACATTTCCATAGACATCTGTCAGACGAAAGTCTCTACCATTATGATGATAATTCAGTTCAGTATGATTGATTCCCATCATATATAGAATGGTCGCATGCAAATCATGAATAGTCATTCTATCTTTGACAGCATGGTATCCAAATTCATCAGTGGCACCGTAAGTTAATCCGGCACGAACTCCACCGCCTGCCATCCACATTGTAAAACCATCAGGGTGATGGTCACGGCCCACCTCATTATTGCCTTTTTGTGCTGTTGGAGTCCTGCCGAATTCACCACCCCACAAAACAAGTGTATCATCAAGAAGTCCTCTCGCCTTAAGATCTTTTATTAAACCAGTGATCGGTTTGTCAATTTGGCGAACATTTATGGAATGTCCTTTTTCTAAATGCGAATGCTGGTCCCATTGTTCATTATTAAAAGGTAAGCTATTAGCATGACTGACTTGAATAAATCGAACTCCTCTTTCAGCCAGCCTTCTTGCTAGTATACATTGTCTCGCAAAATTATCGGTTTCAGATCCATCCATACCATAGAGATTTCGAGTCGACTCAGACTCTTTGGATAAATCGATAGCTTCAGGAGCACTCATTTGCATTTTAAAAGCTAATTCAAAGCTTTTAATTCTAGTCTCCAGCTGATCGTTGGTGACTTGATTTGCCTGATGCAACTTGCGCAGCAAATCAATTTGAAGTTGCTGTTCAGATTTACCAACGCTCGGATTATTCATGTAGTGAAATTTAGCCTCACTCGCAGGAGCATTAGGATATCCGGGAGTACCAAGAGCCACACCTTGATGTCTGGCCGGTAAAAAAGCTGAACCAAAATTATTCACTCCTCCGTGAAGAGAGGTTGGGCATATCGTAACAAATGAGGGAAGGTTCTCATTTTCTGAGCCCAGACCATAACTAACCCAAGACCCTAGACTTGGCCTTAATAGAGCTTCATCTCCAGTATGTAATTTCATGCATGCCCCTCCATGAGAGACATTGGTTTCGCATAGTGAGTTTAGCATGCATAAGTCATCTGCCACTTCAGGCAAATGTTGCCATAAATCTGACATCCAATGGCCAGACTGGCCTACTTGTCTGAATGACCATGGAGGTGCAAAAATATTACCTCTTGCGGCAAACTGAACTTTTCTTTCAGGAAAAGGCAATGTCTTTCCGTGATTGGATTTTAGGGCAGGCTTATAATCAAATAAATCCACATGCGAAGGCCCTCCATGCATAAATAAAAATATAATTCTTTTTGCACGGGGTTTAAGATTCGGAAAATCATTATCTTGAGAACTAAAAGAGGGATTAGCCAAGATAGAATTAAAGGCTAATCCTCCAAAGCCAACGCACATTTTATCGAGCATCGCTCTTCTGGAAAAGTTACTCTTCATATGATTACCAGACATGCATGAATTCATTTGAGATTAACAACGTATGACACAAGGCCTCCCAGGCCTTCTCTTTTCCCTTTATTTTTGCATGCTCATTAATAAAATTTTTAATCCATTCACTCTCTTGATCACTCGGCTCCCTAGAATAAAGAAGTAAGTATAAATCAACGAAATTTCCATTCTCTATTCTTTCAGATAAACTCTTAGCCTGGTTTATAAGAAATGGATTATTCATCATCATTAAGGCCTGAGTTGGAACCGTCGTAAGTGGTCTTTGGCCCATGCTCGCCGTTGCATTAGGAAAACCAAGAAGACTTAGAAAATCATAGATATGAGAACGAATGACTGGGAGATAAACACTTCTGTAAGGAAAGGACTCATAACTTATGCGGTTGTTCATCAAATCAGACGGGGATGGGTCCTGACTCTTAACTTTGAGTGGAGCAACAGGCTTATCATAATTCAGATTGCCTGAAACCTTAAGAATAGAATCACGAAAAGCTTCAGCTTCTATTCGACGAACATCTCGGCGAGAATACAAATCATTGTTTGGATCTTTTTTTAGAACCTCAGGATTCTTGTGATCAGTGGCCATTCGATAAGCACTCGAAAAGAGTATTTGCCGATGGAGCTGCTTAATCGACCATCCGTTTTCAATGAAGTTGACGGCCAAATAATCAAGTAATTCTGGATGTGAAGGATTTGATCCAGTCGTTCCAAAATCATCCACAGTATCAACAATTCCTTTACCAAAATGCCAATACCAAATTCTGTTAACAATTACTCTGGAAGTTAGAGGGTGGTCAGGCTGAGTCATCCATGTGGCAAATTTTAACCTTCCACTGGACTTGTCATCACATGAAAAACCCTTATTAGGCTTTATAAATGTAAGCCCCCTTCTTTTAATTTTATCTCCTCTTGAATGCGGATCGCCCCTTACGTTAATATTCATATCAGCTATTTCCCCATCTTTAACGGCCATCACTTTATAGGTATTGGTGCTTTCAGATTTAAGTTTATCTAATTCGAGTGACGCTTCTTTCCTGTCTCCATTAATTTCTTTTACCGACTCCAAATTCTTTACGAGTGAAAATTTAATCTTGTCCAGATGTGACATTAGAGGCTTGGATTCAATTCTTAGATTGTGTTCACCAACATCAAAAAAAGCATAACCCTCATTAATCCATTTTTGAAATTTTGAGCTCCAACCCCCTGTCACCTCACTGAGAACAGGTAAAGAGTTTTGCTGATCACCGTTTATGATTAATTTTCCAGGCCGAGAGCTTTCAGCAGCATATCTAAAATCAATCGAATAGTGTCCTTTTTTTGAAATTTCTAAAGTGTATTCGGCATAGTTATCCTGACTGCCTGGATCAGAGATATAGGTTGCCTCTTGAGCATTTTCTGCCTCGATTATTTTAACATTACCTGATGTAAATTTCTCAGCTTCTATTTGTAAAACTGCGTCACCATCAATCAAATTCGAAAACTTAGATTCAAGAATTTTTAGATCATCTTCTAAATGTTTTATTTTGGATAATCTTTTATTCTCAGCGTTTACTGCATCGGGCCTGTATACACTTCTATCCTCAATGGATGTGCTGTGTAATATACCAGCCAGAGCGTAATAATCTGATGTTGGGATAGGATCAAATTTATGATCATGACATCGAGCACAAGAAATACTAATCCCCATTAGAGACCTACTGAGTGTATCAATTTGCTCATCGACAATGTCAGCTCTTTTTTTCACTGGATCTTTTTCTGCGAGTATCTTTGTGCCAATGGCTAAAAATCCGGTAGCCGTTATAAAATGAGTTTGTTCTGCATGCTGAGATTTCAATAAATCACCTGCGATCTGCTGATGAATAAATTGGTCGTATGGGATATCTCTGTTAAAAGCATCTATGACATAATCTCTATACCGCCA
>NYVP01000180.1 GCA_002684575.1 Verrucomicrobiales bacterium | reverse complement strand
TGAAATTAAAGATAGCTTCGTTACTTTGAGAGTGGATTGGTCTTCCACTGAGCCCCCCTAATTCGTTTGAAAGTCGATGATTCTTTACGTCCTTTCTTGATACAGTGGTGTTTGTTGCAATAACTGCATCAATTTTCAATTCTAAGAAAAGTTCTGCCAAGGCCTTTATCTGTTCATTTTGCATGTCAGGGTCAAGCTTCACTGCGATCGGAACTCTTTTTTCATAACGGTCACATAATATATCTCGTTCCTTCATTAATGGGGAAATGAGCTTGCGAGCAAATTCTGGGCTTTGTAATTCTCTTAAGCCAGACGTGTTAGGCGATGAAACATTAACTGTAATGTAATCCGCAATACAGTAAGAACTTCTTAAACACTTCATATAATCATCCAAAGCTTTGGCATTTGGAGTAATTTTATTTTTCCCAATGTTAATGCCGACTATGCCTTCGTATCCTTTTGAGGATTTAATGACGTTCTCTATTGCATCATCAATGCCTGGATTGTTAAATCCCATTCGATTAATGATGGCGTCGTGTTCCTTTAATCTGAATAATCTTGGTTTTGGGTTTCCGGATTGAGGTCTTGGTGTAATTGTTCCAACTTCTATAAAGCCAAATCCCATGGCCCCAAATCCGTTGATACATTGGCCGGCCTTATCTAATCCAGCGGCTAATCCAACACGATTTGGGAAGCTTAATCCCATTACTTTGATTGGTTTATTTGGTAATTTAGGAGTCAATAATGAGGTCAATCCCATTCCTTGCATCAGGCGAAGCCCATTAATTGATATATCATGGGCACTTTCAGCATCTAATTTGAACAGTAAAGATCTCGCAATTTTATAAAAATTCACAGTAATTTTAGAAGTTTGGGCACAAATTTTGAAAATTTAAGATATCTTGAATATTTTGCGTGACATATCTATTCATGTTGATAAATCTCAGCAAATATAAAACATAAATTATACCTGAGATGCCTAATAACCAAGAAGCAATTCAAAAAGTACCCCTAGAAAGTTTAAAGGACCCATTTTACGAGGGTTCAGTGCAAAGACTCTACGCGATTCCTGATGAGCCAGACTACATGGTGACAGAAACGACTGCGGGAGGCTCAGTTTTTGACGTTGGAACCATTTTCTCAATAGAAGGTAGTGACGTGGCCAGAGCAGTTTTCAGACATGTTCTATACAGCAATTTATCCAAACCAGAAACTTGGGAAGAAGTCAAAGAGGCTGTTAAAAATGCAGAAGGCCTTGATGATGAAATTAGAGGTCTTTTACTTGAAGGCGTAATTGATAAGCTGTGTAAAGCCGGGGGGGTTACTCATCACTGCGGGATGGTTGATTCTCAAACCGGAGAAGTTTCTCATGAAGGGTTGCCTGAAAATGAAAGTGCTTACAATATTGTTAGAAGGTACAAAATTGAGAAGCCTGATCAGGATAGCTTTCTGAAGCATTCATTTTATGATTACAGTAAATTTGGCTCACTGGATAAAAATGTGGTGCCGTTAGAGTGTATTGTTCGTTTTGGAATAACGAGTGGAAGTTCTGTGTTTAGAAAATATCTCAAGCTTTCAGAAGATGAACAAAGAAAGTTTGAGCAGGAATTGGGAGCTAATGGGCCTTTGGTGGCTTGGGAATATTTAACCACTCCAATTGTTGATTTCACCAGTAAATATGAACCGGAAGACCGTGCTGTTACCAAACAGGAAGCTCATAATATGTCTGGGCTTGATGGAGAAACGTTTGCTGAGATGGGTAAGCTGGCAGTCTTAGGTGGTTGGGCCGTGAGAGTGATGGTTGAGAAGATGGGGCTAAAGCTATGGGATTTGAAGTGGGAGTTCGCTAAGGATGGCGATGATTTGGTTTTTGTGGATACCATTGACACTGATTCATTCAGAGCCACTTCAGTTCTGGAGGATGATGGCGATAAAATAGTGATTCACTATAATAAGCAAGCGATGAGAGATTATTATAAGATCTTTCATTCAGATTGGTTGGCTTCAATTAATGAAGCCAAAGAAGAGGCTCGGGTTTCTGGTGCGCAGTTTGTGGATCTTTTGAGAAGCAAACAAGAGGCAGGAGCAGCGCCCAATGATCCTGTTGTGGATGACGTATTTATGTCAATACAGGTGGATAAAATGAACCTCATCAAGAATTGTATTCTAGGGAAGCAAGAGAGTTCGGAAGTTTCAACTGCTCTTGCGGAGTGTGGCAAAAGAGAAGTTGATTTTTATACTTCTAATAATCAGAGGGACGCACTCAAACAACTTAACGGATTGGATTAATTTAATGGGAAGTTTATCTGTCGAGGTAGTTGGTAAATTTGGGTCTAAAGAAGATGCTAATAAGCTCTTATATGCCCCTATAACTACGGCTGCCACGTTCAGAAAATCTCGAGTCTACCAACTTCAATTTGATGGAGATGAAGGAGAGGCGAAGGGCTTCATTGATCGTTGCTTGGTTGACCAATATGCTGATGAAGTTTCATTAGATCAAGATTCTTACTTTAATGAATATCAATTTTATATTGATTATGGCATGAAACCAGGAGCGCTGGACCTTGAAAAAGAAGCAATTCTTTCAAGTCAAAAAGGTGATGATGGTAATGGCTTCAAACTCTTGTCACTAAAACTATTGCAAAGAGTTTATATTTTCTCTGAGCTTGAAATTAGTTCTGAGCCATTTGTTCGAGATGTATGTAACCCCGCTATACACGTTTGGAGCGTGATTGATTCCAATGGAAGAAAAATTGCCTAATCAAGAAGATAAAAAAAGTTTTTATGAAATTCCTATTAGGGATTTAGATCCTGATGGCTTGCTCGATTTGAGTGAAAAAATGAAGCTGTCTTTATCCGTCGATGATATGATAGAGATTCAGCTTTACTACGCTTCTGCGATGCGTAGAGAACCAACGGATGTTGAGCTGGAGTGTATAGCTCAGACTTGGAGCGAGCACTGCAAGCATAGAATTTTCGGTGCAAGAATTGAGCACTCCTCTCCACAAGGTAATGAAGTAATAGATAGTCTTTTCAAGACTTTCATCAAGGGCGTGACTGAAAGGATAATGGAAAAAAAGCCGGGGTTCGTATTGGGATGTTTTGTCGATAATGCGGGCTTTGTAAAGTTGGATGATGATCAAGCCATATGTTTGAAGCTCGAAACGCATAATCATCCGTCTGCAATCGAGCCTTATGCTGGGGCTAATACAGGGTTAGGCGGAGTTATTAGAGATATTTTAGGCGCAGGAAAAGGCGCGAAGCCGATTGCCAGCTGTGATATTTTTTGTTTTGGCCCACCTGATACCGATGCTCAGAGTATTGATGCTAATGATGTCATTCACCCTCTGGGAATAATGAGAGGAGTGGTTCGTGGAGTCAGAGATTATGGGAACCGCATGGGTATACCTACAATCACTGGAGCCATTCAATTTGACCCTTCTTTCATTTATAACCCACTCGTCTTTTGTGGTACGGCAGGAATTATTCCAATTTCTGATATCGATAAAGAAATGTCTCCGAACTTGAGAGTGATTGCTGTTGGAGGGCGCACGGGTCGAGATGGCTTAAAGGGTGCAACTTTTTCATCAATGGCATTGGACACGGATAGTCATGAAGAGGATCAGCAAGCCGTGCAAATTGGTAATCCGATTGAGGAAAAAAAGGCTGCTGATTTTGTTATCGAAGCGAGGAAAGAAAACCTTATCGAATTTATTACCGATTGTGGGGCTGGTGGATTCTCAAGTGCTGCTGGAGAGATGCTTAGCGAGGTCGGTGGAAATCTCTATCTTGAAAGAGCGCCTTTGAAAGAACCTGGTATGACAAGTTGGGAAATATTCTTGTCTGAAAGTCAGGAGAGGATGGTCTTGGCTGTTAAGGAGGAGTTTTTGCCCAGGTTAAAAGAATTGGCCGATATTTATGAAACGGAGCTTACCGAAATTGGTGATTCTGATGACTCCGGAATTCTTAAGGTTTGGCACAATGGAGAGCTAGTATGTGAGTTAGATAATTCTAGATTACATGATGCTCCAATTCGTCAACTGAAATCATCTTTTGAGAGAGGAGAGATCCAAAAATATGAATGGTCTCAAACGGATTTAGGAGATGATCTACTCAATGTGCTTGGTGATTTTGCTATTGGTTCACGTGAACCCATTATTAGAGAGTATGATCACGAAGTTCAGGGTAATACTGTTCTGAAACCATTGGCAGGTAAATCAGGAGATGCTCCCCAGGATTCATCAGTTGTTCGAATTGATGGTAGTGATAGGCTAATGTCTATAGGGTTATCGTTGTTGCCTGAATGGGGTAAGACTGATCCGTTGGCGATGGGCAAGGCCACAGTTGATGAATGCTTTCGGTCTCTAATCGCTTCTGGAGCCAATCCAGAAAAAATTGCTTTGCTTGATAATTTTTGTGTTGGTAATCCTGATGATTCTAGGGAACTAGGGATGCTTGTTGAAACTTGCAAAGGTATTGCAGAGGCAGCTGAGGCTTATAGTGCCCCATTTGTTTCAGGTAAAGATTCGTTTTATAATTATTTTGAAACCGATCAAGGCCCAGTATCAATTCCAACGACGTGTCTAATAAGTGGAATGGGAGTGATTGAGAATCCTTCTCATGTGACAGGTGCTTCAATTAGAAATAGCAACTCCGTTGTTTTGATTCTTGGAACTACTGATTCTAAAATGGGAGGAAGTGTATATGCTAGGATTAAGGAGAAAACCCAAGAAGAGGTGCCTCATGCAAATTTTGAGTCAGCATTGAACGATTATAAGAAATTTCACAAAGCTGTTAGTGAGGGGCTGATTTTATCTGCTCACGATGTCTCCGAAGGAGGGCTCGGAGTTGCGATTGCAGAGATGGCTTTCTCTGAAGTTGGCGGAGTTACTATTGATCTTGAGGAGCTTCCAACACAGGGGGAAATGAGTAACGCAGAATGTTTGTTTGCTGAAACCCCTTCAAGATTACTTATCGAATGTGAACCTGAAAGCCTAGGTCAGTTAGAGAAGATTTTTGAGGGTTCTGATTGTTCTGTTATTGGAAAAGTTACGACGAAACATCAAAACTTATCGATCAATGTGGGATCTAAAAATGTACTGGAAGTTGGAATTTCAACCCTGAAAGAAAAATGGAAGAACGTCCTAACGCCTTATTATTAAAGTTCCCAGGAACTAATTGTGATTTCGAAACGGCCCGAGCTCTGGAGGCATCTGGGTTTTCGACCACTATTCTACCTATTGCGGCTTTCAAAAAAGAGAGTCTAAATTCTGTAAAACTTGTAGTTTTGAGTAGTGGTTTTAGTTATGGAGATTATGTCATGGCTGGGCGCCTTGCTCAGCTTGAGACTCAAAGAAAAGTAGGGGATGCCTTAACGCGTTTCCGAGATAATGGTGGATATATGTTAGGTATATGTAATGGTTTTCAA
Source organism: Verrucomicrobiales bacterium (assembly GCA_002684575.1). Classification (GTDB taxonomy): domain Bacteria; phylum Verrucomicrobiota; class Verrucomicrobiia; order Verrucomicrobiales; family DEV007; genus EC70. Next base: position 4,113 of record NYVP01000180.1, on the reverse strand, counting down.
ATACTTACAAAACTCGGGCTCCTCCCTGAAGGAAGTTTAATTGATAATACTTCAGGCCGATTTATTTGTAAGTGGGTCCATCTCAAAAAGAATAATGATCAAAATGCTTTTCTTAATGGGCTTCCGGAGACTTTTGAGTTGCCAATAGCGCATGCAGAGGGACGTTTTGTTGCACCTGATGGAGCAGCTGAGTCCTATGTTGAAAATGGTTTGGCGGCATTACTTTATCATGACGACGTAAATGGATCCTCATCTCAAATAGCAGGATTGAGCGATCAGTCTGGCCGTGTTTTGGGGCTGATGCCTCACCCAGAGAGATTCTTATGGGATTCACATCATTATGATCCTAATTGGCAGGGCGATAATAGTGGATGGGGTGCAGGTTATATGATTTTTAAGTCAATTTATAACACAATTATAAAAGAGTGATCATAATATAACTACTATGGCTGAACAAATTACATATAAGGAAGCGGGAGTTGATATTCATGCAGCTGCTGAATTAGTTGGAGATATCGGAGCGCTCAGAGAAAGAACGGAAAAAAACCGTAAGCTTTTTGGAGCTTTCGGGTTGTTTGCTGCAGGTTTTGATTTAAGCGGATACAAAGAACCTGTTATTTTCACGGGATGTGATGGGGTCGGAACAAAACTTGAATTGCTTCTTGAGCACGATCTTCTTGAAATTGCCGGAAAGGACTTAGTGGCGATGTCAATTAATGACATTATTACAACTGGAGCCGATCCTATTATGTTTTTGGACTATGTGGGTGTCGGTAAATTAGACAAGGCTCAGATATCGAGAGTTATTTCAGGGATTGTAGATTGGTGTGAGGCCTGCAATTGTATTCTTGCTGGAGGCGAAACGGCTGAAATGCCAGGTTTGGTGGGTGATGACATGATTGAGCTTTCAGGTTTTGGAATTGGTGCTGCGGAAAAGTCAGATGTTGTTGATCCTACAAGTATCACTGAAGGGGATGTTTTTATTGGTTACCCCTCAGATGGGATACATGCAAATGGATGGAGTTTGGTGAGAAAAATTCTTTCTAAATATCCTGATGAATTTAATGATGAAGATGTCGTTTCTTTGTTGGCTCCGACAAGATTATACCATGATGTATTATCAGGGTATAGAGCTATGGGAATCAAACCAAAGGCGATGGCTCATATTACCGGAGGTGGGTTGCCCGAGAATCTTGAAAGAATTCTTGGTGATCTAGGAGGCGAATTGAAAGTACCCGAATGGTCACTGGGTTCAGTTCAAAAAATTCTCTCACACGTCGAAATAAATGAAGCTTTTTCAACGTTCAACATGGGAATTGGTTGGGTGAGCGTTTTAGATCCAAATGATGTTGATTCTGCTTTGAAATCATATGATGGGTCAGTAAAAATTGGAGAAGTTAGTAATGATAATTTAACTGTCCGACTTGGATAAATGGCAGACTTTTTAAAGCACGAGTGTGGTATTGCGGTTGTTCGCTTGAAGAAGCCGCTTCCTTATTATCATGATAAATACGGCACTGCTTTATATGGTTTTAATAAGCTGTTTCTACTTATGGAGAAACAACACAATAGGGGACATGATGGAATAGGTGTTGGATGTGTTAAATTAAATATGGAATTGGGTGATCCTTATATTTTCAGGGAGAGATCAGCATCAAGAGATTCACTGACTGTGGTTTTTAAACAACTGATGGATCGCTACTATCAAGCCTGCAAAAGAAGGGATATAGATCCAGAGGACCCGACAAACGTCAGTCGATATTTTGATTTCGGAGGAGAGGTTTTAATGGGGCATTTAAGATATGGGACTTCTGGTGAGTTCGAAGAAGGCTCATGCCATCCTTTTCTTAGAAGAAGCAATTGGGAGACGCGTAGCCTGATGGTTTTAGGTAATTTCAATATGGCTAATGCTCCTGAGCTCAACAGGAAGCTTGTTGAGCGTGGTCAGCATCCTGTTTTTGGTACTGATACGCAGACAGTCCTAGAAGAGATTGGATTCTTCTTAGATCAGGCTCATCAAAATATTTACCGAAGATCAAAAGTTAATAAGGTTCCTGGAACTGAAATTCCTGGCTTGATAAGTCAACGGCTTCATATGCCAAGATTATTGAGGAAGGCCTCCAAAATTTGGGATGGAGGATATGCCATTGCGGGAGCAGTTGGAAACGGGGATGCTTTTGTTATGCGTGACCCTAATGGTATTAGGCCTGCATTTTATTTTGAGAATGAAGACTTTGTTGGGTTTGCCTCTGAAAGGGTGCCATTGATGACTGTTTTTGAGCTTGAAAAAGAAGAAGTCTCAGAGGTCCCTGCAGGACATGTAGTTTCAATTAAAAATACCGGAGAAGTGACGGTCGAAAGGTTTGCCGATGAAAAACCTAAAACTCCATGTTCATTTGAAAGAATATACTTTTCTAGGGGTAATGACCCAGAGATTTATAAAGAAAGAAAAGAGCTGGGAAGATTATTGGCTGATCCAATTCTAAAATCTATTGATCACAACTTGAGTGATACGGTTTTCAGTTTTATTCCAAATACGGCTGATGTGGCATATCATGGAATGATGGGGGGGCTCAGGGAATATCGCAGAAACAAAGTTAAAGAAGCAATTGAGGAAGCCGCTTCTAACGGTGGTCTTAATGAGAAAAAGATTGATGATTTAATCCTTAATAATTGGCCAAGAGGGGAGAAAATTGCACACAAGGATATCAAAATGCGAACCTTTATCAGTCAAGAAAATGGTCGCAAGCAATTGGTTTCTCATGTTTATGATATTAGTTATGGTGTCGTAAAACCTGGTGAGAGTTTAGTTGTCATTGATGACTCAATCGTTAGGGGAACAACATTAAGAGAGTCTATTCTCAAAATTTTAGCAAGGACCGAGCCAAAGAAAATCGTCGTAGTTTCAAGTGCCCCTCAAATAAGATATCCAGACTGTTATGGAATAGATATGTCAGAGCTGGGTAAATTTATTGCGTTTCAGGCAGCTATAGATTTGCTGAAAAATTCAGCAAGAGCTTCACTTATTGCAAAAGTTTATGATGATTGCTTGGTTGAGCTTAGAAAGCCATATGATGAGATGAGAAATTGTGTTCGTGACATCTATAAGCCATTTACCGCTAAACAGATTTCAGAACAAATTGCTAGGCTTGTATATCCACAAGATATCAAATGGAAAGGTGAAGTGGAGGTGATATATCAAAGTGTGGAAAATCTTAAGGAAGCTTTAGGTGATGATTGTGGAGATTGGTATTTTACTGGTAATTATCCGACACCGGCCGGAACAGCAGTCGCTAACCGCGCTTTTATTCAATATTGTGATGGGATCGATGGGAGGCCCTATGATTTGGGATTGTAAAAAATTATGAAAGTTATTGTAGTAGGAAAAGGTGGCAGAGAACATGCCCTTGTAACTGCCTTAAATGAATCTGAATCTACTTCGGAGGTTTTTTGTTATCCAGGAAGTGATGCCATTTTAGAAATTGCCAAGCCTTTGCCTGGTGAGATTAATGATGTTGAATCTTTGGTAAAAGCAATGCTTGCCGCGGATATTGACCTTTGTGTCGGGGGAGAAGAATCTTGGCTTGCAAAGGGATTAGCTGATAGAGCAAGGGCGGAAGGAATACCTACGTGGGGGCCAGTACGTGATTCAGCTCAACTTGAGGCGAGTAAAGAATTTGCTAAAGAATTCATGGTCAGGCACAATATTCCGACTGGTGGATATGATGCTGCAGAAGATTATGATTCAGCAAAAGCGGCAATTAAGAGTTATCCTACAGTTCTAAAATTTGATGGTTTAGCTGCTGGTAAAGGTGTGGCTATATGTATTGATGAGAATGAGGCCGATTCTTTTTTGAAAGAAGTTTTTGTCGAAAAAAGGTTTGGAGATGGGAGAGTTCTTATTGAGGAATATCTTGAGGGACCTGAAGTCTCAGTTATTGCGGCAGTCGCTGATGGTAATTATCAGATTTTCACGCCAGCCAGAGATTACAAGCGGCTTGCCGATGGAGATCAGGGGCTTAATACAGGCGGAATGGGAGCCGTGGCATCTCGATCCTTAATCGATTCTGAGTTATTAAAACAAATTGAAAGTGATGTCATTCAACCCAGTGT
>NYVP01000179.1 GCA_002684575.1 Verrucomicrobiales bacterium | reverse complement strand
TTTATTACTGAAAAAAATGAAACCCACACGATCGCCGTTACTTGCGGCGCTTAAAGATAGTACGGTTGATATTAATGCGGCTAAATGATGGCGGCTGTTGTTAATACTTCCATAGTTGATCGATTTAGTGATGTCGACTGCTAGGTAAATTGACAACTCTCTCTGTTCAACAAATTGTTTCACGTAAGGATCACCAGTCCTTGCAGTGGTGTTCCAATCGATGGAGCGCACTTCATCTCCATGAAGGTATTCTCTAAGGTCATGAAAATCTATTCCTCTCCCTTTGAATGCGGTTTTGTATTCACCGCTGAGATTATCATCAACTAATCCCTTTGCTCTGATTTCAATTTTCCGGGAATCCTTAATTAGATCATTGAGTGAAGTCATTTTAAGGGACTGGAACAGACGCGAGAATTTCTTCTATTATTTCATCTGAAGTAATTTGTTCAGCTTCTGCCTCATATGTTAGTAAGATTCTATGTCTAAGAATATCATGAGCGACTTTTTTTACATCACTTGGAACCACATAGCTTCTACCTTGGATGAAGGCGGTTGCTTTTGACGCAAGAATAAAATTGATTGTCGCTCTGGGGGAAGCGCCGCACCGGATCATCCCTTTGATTTTTGTTTTAGTGTCATCACTGTTCCTGGTGCTAATGACCAACGAGACTATGTAATCCTTAATGGTGTCCTCGATATGGATTAAGTCGATCACTCTTCTCGAATTAGTAATGTCTGATTTTGTGAGAACTTTGTTGGTCTGAAGTTTTGATTCCGTTACTCCCATACGATTAATAATTTCCAGCTCCTCTTCACGGTTAGGGTATTCTACGATTGTTTTAATGATAAATCTATCCAACTGGGCTTCCGGTAATTGATAGGTTCCTTCTTGATCTAATGGATTTTGAGTAGCCATTACCAAAAAGGGGTCAGGAAGATCATAAGTTTTATCACCAATAGTTACCTGCCTTTCCTGCATTGATTCTAGTAGTGCACTTTGAACTTTTGCTGGTGCTCTGTTTATCTCATCTGCCAATAATAAGTTAGTAAAAACTGGGCCTAACTTTGGCTTAAATTCCCCTGACTGTGGTGTATATATTAGTGTGCCTACTACGTCTGCAGGTAATAAATCAGGAGTAAATTGAATTCTTTTAAAGTCGATACCCATACAACCGGCTAAAGCATTTACTGTCAGTGTTTTAGCCAGGCCTGGTACGCCTTCAATTAATAGATGCCCTTTAGTTAGAAGCCCAATTATTAAGTTTTCAACCAGATTATCTTGGCCAACTAAAATTTTTGACATTTCCTCTTTCAGAGGATTAATCCATTTTGATGAGCTTTCTACTTCGTCTTTTAATTCAACAGTGTCTAGTGACATATCAAAATTCAATATATCTATTTATGTTGGGGATGCTTCGATTTTTTCGCCAAATCTATTTTTAATTTTTTGTTCCCATACATATCGTCTAAATAAAACTTTAATAGAAGCTGTGAGAGGGACGGCTAGAAGTGCTCCAAGGATTCCGCCAATTACAAGTGACCAGCAGAGCACTGAAAATATTACAGTCAATGGATGAAGGCCAACAGACTCGCCAACAATCTTTGGCTGAATAAAGAACCCATCAAATTGTTGGACTGCTACAAAAACAATGATAACCCAAAGAGGGCTAGGCCCAGCCTCTTGACCTGCTGCAATTAAAACAGCTGGAACCGCTGTGATAATAAAACCAACAAACGGAATGACTCCAAATATTGCTAATGAAACGCCTATGACAATTGCGTAGTTCAAACCTAAGAGATAGAGGATAATGCCAGTGAGTGCGCCATCGATAACACTGACCAGTACTTGTCCTCTGAAATATGCAACGATATAACCATTGATTTCTTTAACGACGCTAACAATTTCATCTTTTAATGATGAGTCTTTTAACGGAATGATTTTATCCCAGTTTCTTTCAATAAAGGCTGAATCCCTTAAGAAAAAGAAAAGATATACGGGGACAAGAATCATTCCCACCATATAACCAAGTACACCAATAAACCCATTGGCTGTTTTTCCGAGAAAGCTAAGTAATTTTTTACTGGTTTCTGGATTTTTAACCCAATCCATTAGCTTATCCCAAATTAAATTGTTTTGATCAACCAAATCAATCTTCTCTGAAGATTTTGTTTTCTCACCTGATGAATTATCAAAAGATTCTATGAAGTTGCTAAAGCTCGACATCTTTACTTGAGCCTGTTCAATTATTTTTTCTCTGTCTTCAATTAACTGACTTAATTGGCTTGAGGCGGGGATAATGATTAGTAGAGCAATAACTATGAACAGAACAACTAGCGCAGAATAAATAATAAGAATGGTTTTTGTCCGTGAAAGGTTTTTGTCTTTAAGTGCTTTTTTCCTAATCCAGTGGACTAATGGTGAAAGTAAGTATGAAAGTATTGCTGCAATAGCTACAGGAACGAGTACAGGCTGAAGAAGATTAAGGACTTTTCCAATTATAGTGATTGAGCTGATGATAAGGATAATGATGACAGCAAATGAAATGCCCGTGATAGCCTTCCAAATAATAGTCTTTTGGAGAGTAGAGGGTACTTCAATTTCCTTTTCAGAATCTTCCATTCTAACATTCAACCTAAGGTATCAAAAAAAATAATCTAGGAAAATATAATTATATGCTATTACCCTCCCGCTGCAATTTGGACAATTTCAATAGAGTCGCCGTCCTTTAATGATAGAGATTGGTAATCTTTTTTTATTAGCGCTAATTGATTGAGTTCTACGATTATTTGTTTTTTATGAAGATTTAATTTCTCAATTAGCTCCATCACTGTGATGCCCTCTTGGTAATCAGAATATTTTTTCCCATTTATTGTAATGATCATGTAAAAATATTTAAATGACTTCTTATTTAGTTATTGAGGATGGATAAGTCCCAATCTTTCCAGACTGGATCCAAGCCTTGTGAACGAAGCATGTCGCACACTTGATTTGGTGTTCGATTATCACTAATTTCGAATTGCTCTGCGGCCGTTCTAGAATTGCATGAAGCAATGTCGTGTGCGTCTTGGATTTCTACTCTCTTGCCCTTAATAGTGAAATGAAGATCATCTGTCCCTTTTCCTGTATATCCTCCAGGTTCAGTGTGACTCCCTGCACTAATCATTGTTATCCCAATCGAAGCTAGACCGTCTCGAAACTTTTTAGATTCTCGAGTGCTTAAAACAATACCAACATCAGGGAAGCAAATTCTAAACGCACAAACGAGTTGAACGAAATCTCTATCTTCAAGAGAATGAGAGGGATGAAAACCTCCTGCTGCTGGACGTATTCTGGGAAAGCTTACAGTATAGTTTGCCTTCCAGCATTTTCGTTGAAGATAGTCTAAATGAGCAGCTAGAGAGAGTGCTTCTTTTTTCCAGTCACTCAGACCAAAAAGTGAGCCAATTCCTATTCTTCTGAATCCCGCATTGTATGCCCTTTCAGGGCAATCAAGTCTCCAGTTGAAATCTTTTTTTGGTCCACTTGTATGTAATTCCTCATAGACTGTTTTGTTGTATGTTTCCTGATAGACAACTAAACCTTCACAGCCTGAATCAACCAATTTAAAATATTCCTTTTCTTTCATGGGGGCTATTTCAAGTGCAATGGATGGAAACAAATGCTTTATTGAATTAATGCAATCCTCTAAGTATCCATTAGAAACAAACTTAGGATGTTCACCTGCCACAAGAAGTATGCTCCGGAACCCCTGATCGTGTAAATGTTGAGCCTCAGCTAAAACTTGATCAACAGTCAGGGTGACCCTTAGTATCGGGTTGCTTCTGGAAAATCCACAATAAGTGCAGTTGTTGATACACTCATTTGATAGGTACAATGGAGCAAAAAGTCGCATCGTGTTACCAAAATGCTGTCTTGTGGTTTTTTTTGATGTTTCAATAATTTCTTCCAATTCATAATCATCACAAGGTGACAAAAATTTGGTAAATTTCACCAAATTAGAATTCATGTTATTGGATAAATTTTCAAATGTTTCAACGAAACTCATTTTTATGAGATATTGTAGTTTGTGATAATTGATATACAAGTCACTGAATACTTGATTCAATCGATTCTTGATATTAACTGATTATAAATGGTTCAGTCAGAACAAATCATCTGCAAAGTTGCATTTTGGTATTATCGCCGAATGGCTCTTATGTTTTTGTTATTAACTGGTGGAGGAGCTTGGTTTTACTATGATGGTTTAATAAATTGGCCTAATAAAAATAAGATTTACCTTGCTAAGGTTGCTTTTGAAGGTGGTTCAGAAAAAAGGCAGTGGGATGATTTCACAAGAGAAATTGAAAAATATGACACAGTACTCTCAGAAGAGGATCGTGAATTAATAAAAAATGTTTTTCAAGATGGTAAACTCAGCATGCAGTGGGCTGAATATGTGATATCAACAGAGGGTAAAAGGGGTCTTGCGAATATTGAATTAAATGAGCTTAAAGAGGCATTTTTGTCTGGAAAACGCTTAGATTTGAGCTGGGAGGATTTTGCCAGAAAAAATGAATATCCTTTAACTAAGGATGAATCATCAGAGTCACAGGGAGGTTTTGAGAAATTTGAATCTTTGTATAATGCCTTTGAATCATCAAAGGATAAAAGAAAATGGTCGCTCTATGGCACGTTGTCAGGGAAAAAGGGCTGGAGCGACTCTGAGCCAAAATACCATAATTCGAGCGAAATCTTGGCACAAATAATTATAGGATCAATTCTATTGCTTTCTTCGCTTTACGTTTTGGTGCTCACTCTAATTAATCGAGGTAGATCTATTGGTTCTGATGAAGTTTCATTCACTACTGAAAAAGGTTTAGTCATTGATTTTAAAACAATAAATAAAATTGATACTAGAAAGTGGAATAAAAAGGGCTTGGCTTATGTTTTCTATGTAAACGAGAAGGGATTGCCTTCTAAAACAGTTATAGATGATCTAAAATACAAAGGTGCAGATGAAATTTTGGAAAGAATTAAAAATGAATTTACGGGAGAGTTGGTTGAAAATATTCCTGATGTGTTAACCGAAGATTAGAGTTTTTGAAGTTGGCGAAGGGAAGATTTAAAATTTTTAAATAAAAGAGAGGTTTTTTATAAAAAAATTAGGCATATTAAATGATTTGCTAAGATGCTCTTAAGGGATTATAAAAATTAACACTTAACAAAACTAAAATATAATTTCATGGCAAGTATTGAAGAAAAAGTTAGAGATATAATCGTAACTGAGCTTGGAGCATCTCCAGACAAAGTGGTTCCTGAAGCCAAATTCGTTGAAGACCTAGGAGCTGATTCGCTTGATACTGTTGAGCTCGTAATGGCGTTTGAAGAGGAATTCGGCATCGAAGTTCCAGAAGAAGAGACCGATAAGCTGCTGAGTGTTGGAGCTGTTGTCAGTTACATCGAAGGTTTAAAGGGAGAGTAAATCTTCCCGCGTACAGTCAAACGTATTATCTTTAGTGCTGCATTGCATATCATTGTAATGTTGACCCCTTCTTTTATTTATGTATTCACAAGATGATATACAGTATGCGCTAGAGTTTACACGAATATTATTAGAGCCCGATCGTCGTATAGATACGTTTGGTAGTACTTCTTTTGAGTTTCATTTAATTTCAGAATT
>NYVP01000178.1 GCA_002684575.1 Verrucomicrobiales bacterium | reverse complement strand
TAACAATCCCGATAGTAATATTGATTTATCATCTGATGGTTCATCAGGATTATATGTCTTTTCTATTTCTGATAATTTGGATTCATTATTTTTGTGAAAATTTATTTGAAGTAATTCCAGTATAAATTCAGGGGAATCTAAATTTTGTATTTGTAGCAAATCTGAGGGTTGCTTCGAAAGTGATTTGTTTATGCGATCTTGGAGATGTTTTTTGAAGACATTCTCCATTTCATCAGGAGTTCCAAAAAAAGCTAAGTTCCCTTGTGCATCAAGTAGTAATGCTTGATCGAATGATTTAAATAGTTTTCTACTGGGTTGATGTATGCTTACAAAACATGTTTTGGAGTCGCTCCTTTTTTTTATACAATTAATAATGTTCTCTGAGTCATATGAGGAAAGACCTGTAGTTGGCTCATCAATTAACAACAGAGGAGCCTCACTCGTTAATTCTAAACCAACATTCAGGCGCTTTCTTTCACCTCCTGAGAGTAGTTTTTGAAAATGGTCCCCAGGAACAACTTTGTCTTTTTCTAAAAGTAAAAGTTCTTCCAAAAGATTTTGTGTTTTATTTTTACATTGTTTTTTACTAAAATCTGGCCGTCTGATTGAGGTTGCGAAATTTATATTTTCACGAACACTTAATAAGGGATCGAATGATTCTTCTTCAGGAGCATAACAAATATGAGGCCGAATTTTTTTTAGATTTTCATAGAGTGATTGGCCATTATAAAAAATTTCCCCTCTGTCAGGTTTTAATTGGCCAGCTAAAATTTTTAATATCGTACTTTTCCCACAACCGCTTGGCCCGATTATACAAATTAATTCTCCAGCTTTGACCTTAACGTCTAATTCGCTAATAGCATTCGAACCGTCGCCGTAGCTGTGACTGACGTTTCGTAATTCTATGGTTTCAATCTCTAGCATTAAGAGTTAAGATTTGAGAAGTAATTGTTTTCAACATTTGCCATGGATCTGTAATTAGTAAAATTCCGTTTTATTGAATAATTCTTAACATTTTAGGTGAAATTTTTATTTAATCACCAAAATCATGTTATAAGTTATGGAACTACAGCACTACAGACTAGTTTGTAATAAATATAATTTCATTAGTTTATAGTTCTGTAATGTATTATTAATATAATAAATCTTACCCTCGAGAATATGTCTGAAAATGATCCAAGAATGCCTCAAGATAATAATTCTAAAGACCCTAAAGGAAATGATTCCCCTGTAAATTTCAAAGGACTCATTTTCATAGGTATCGCTTGTTTTCTGATTTTCCTTGCTTTGAACATGAAAAGTTCGACTCAAGGTAAGTCAACGACTTGGCCTGAATTTAAGGGCTATGTCAATGCAGGGAAAATTGATGACAAAAAGCCACTTGAATTAGTCAGAAAACAAGAAAGTTCTGAGGAGACTATAATTGCTCACCTTAAATCAGATGGTATTGAGGAAACATCAAGCAAGATTGAAGTGCCTGTTAATGTAGAATTTCAAAAAGAAGAGTTATCTGAACTTCTTAAAAGTAACGATTTAACTTATACCCCCAAGTTTGAAAGTAACACGATGAGTGCGGTAATGATTACAATATTACCTATTTTGTTGATTCTGCTCATTCTTTATTTCTTTTTTAGGCAACAAATGAAAATGGCTGGTCGTGGAGCAATGAGTTTTGGAAAAAGTAAAGCAAAGATGCTCAACATGGACACGAAGAAAGTTACTTTCAAAGACGTTGCTGGTGTTAGTGAAGCTAAAGAAGAAGTATCTGAACTTGTCGAATATTTAAAAGATCCTAAAAAATTTCAACGCTTAGGCGGACAAATTCCAAAAGGTGTTTTGATGGTTGGAGCACCTGGTACTGGTAAAACGTTACTTGCTAGAGCAATTGCAGGCGAGGCAGACGTGCCATTTTTTAGTATTAGCGGATCTGATTTCGTTGAAATGTTTGTTGGTGTGGGTGCTTCCCGGGTTAGAGACATGTTCGAGCAGGGTAAAAAGCATGCGCCTTGTCTCATTTTCATCGATGAGATAGATGCTGTAGGAAGACACAGGGGCCATGGTCTTGGAGGAGGTCATGATGAGCGTGAACAAACACTAAATGCTCTGCTCGTTGAGATGGATGGTTTTGAAACTCAGGAGGGTGTTATCATTATTGCTGCAACTAACAGACCTGATGTACTTGATCCCGCATTGCTGAGACCCGGAAGATTTGATCGCGAAGTAACCGTTGGATTGCCTGATGTTAGAGGTAGACATGCCATCCTAGAGGTTCACGCTAAAAAAGTTAAAATGTCTGAAGGTGTTGATTTGGAAATTATTGCTAGAGGCACACCAGGTTATTCAGGAGCCGAACTTGCGAATGTTATTAATGAAGCAGCGTTGATGGCGGCTAGTAAAGGTATGAAAGCCATAACACTTTCTGAACTTGAAGAAGCCAGAGACAAAGTTAGATGGGGTAAAGAAAGAAGAAGTTTGGCATTAAGTGAAAAAGAAAAAGAAAATACCGCATATCATGAAGCTGGGCACGCCATCTTAAATGTACTATTAGAGCATACTGATCCTTTACACAAAGTAACCATTATTCCGCGAGGACCAGCACTTGGTGTAACAATGTTTTTGCCTGAGGAAGATAAATATACCCAACGCAAATTTGAAATGCTTGATCACCTCGTAGTTGCCATGGGAGGCAGAGTTGCGGAAGAAATTGTTTTCGGAGATGTAACTAACGGTGCCGGTGGAGATATTAAAATGGCAACGGACGTCGCCAGAAAAATGGTCTGTCAATGGGGTATGAGTGAAGACCTTGGAATGGTCGAGTACGGAGATCATCAAGAGCATAAATTCCTTGCTAGGGACATGACTGCCACTAGATCGTATTCTGAAAGTACTGCTCAGAAAATCGATAGTGAAGTAAAACGTCTCATTGATACCGCTTATAACAAGGCTAGAGAAATGCTTCTAAGTCACAGAGAAGATCTGGACTTGATTGCTCATGCCTTGCTTGAATATGAAACTTTAGACGCTTCTCACATCAAAGATTTGATGGATGATGGTGAAATGAGTGACCCGCCGCCTAGTCCTATGCCACCAGAGATTGATACTGAAAACAAGAAGCTAAAAAATAGCGAAGATTCTTCACTTGGCGATGATATTAGTCCCGGTGAATTATCTCCTGTCGGAGCTTAATTAGTAATTACTCATCCACTTTTCGAAGTTCACCGATTCTTTCGCGTAGAACGGGTATTCATTCCTTTTACTCGACATTGGCTTATGCCGCCAGTGTCGATACATCCATAACCAAGGTTCTGGAAAATCTTTAATAGATTTTTCCAACACATCCCAACATTTTTGGGCAGTTTCTTGTTCATTTAAATTGGTTGAATATTCGATAGGTTTTAATACTTTCATTAAGTATGTTCCATCAGTACAGGGTATCGAGATTCCTGGTATTATTGGTAACTTGGTTTGGTGTTGCAAAAATGCGTGGAGTCGAGTGACTGAAGTTATCTTCGAGAAGCACTTAATGGGAATGGCTTCTTTGCTAGGTTTAACATTTAAGTCGGTGAGAAGGGCAGCATTACCATTTCGTTTTAATGTTTTAAGTAATTTTATGACAGCTCTATTAGACGAAATAACTTGATGTCCACTATGTTCTCTCGAATTTTTAAAGATTTCAGTAAGCATTGGATTTCTGAAGTCCTGTGCAACAACAACGAAAGGGACTTCGAGAAATCCCATTGCTAAACTTATCCACTCAAAGCTACCATAGTGAGGAGTAACCCAAATTGCTCCATTTTTAATGGCTTTTTCATGCGCAACCTTATCTTCGAATTCTATTTGAATATATTTCGAATAATTGTTTTTGTTTAGGCGCTTTCCCCAGAATAAATCTATCATGCTTCTCGAGAAGTATTGGTAACTTTTTAATATCATTTCTTGAGTGTTGATATTTACTAGTTCACCTGATTCTATAACACATTTTGAATTTGCCATGCCTGTAATCCTTCCTCTGGTGTCAAAAACAAAAGCTAGCTTCCCAATTTGTTCAGATAACACTACTATTAAAGCTCTAGGAAGGAGAGGGGCGATCAGTTGCATGGATTTTATGAAAAACCATTCGATTCGATAGCGGAAATGCCTCATGTGTTTATTTATTTTCAAAAGTATTTTAAAAAAATAGTTTAATACAATGGATAAGAAAAATCTTATTAATAACTTGGAATCTATTTTGCGGACACCTACTGCACCATTTCATGAATATTTACTTCGGAAAACGATAATAGATTTGTTGTCAGGTTGTAAAGATACCGAAATCAGTACCGATTCGTTTGGAAATTTAATTGTAAATGTTGGGCCTAAAGACAAAAAGCCTAAATGGATTTTTGGCGCCCATATGGATCACCCGGGATATGTCAAATGGTTGAGCCATGAAGAAAATCAAATAGAAGATTTTAAGAAGAATGGAGATTATGTGTTTCTTGGTGGTGTTCCGGAAAGTTATTTAAAATGTAATTTTCCTATAAAAGAGTTTGGTGATTTTGCCATGTGGGATCTATTGCCATATAAAATTGATGAAGATTTAATTAAATCTCGAGCTTGCGATGATTTAATAGGTTGTGTTGCAATAATTACTTTAATTCAAATATTATCATCAAAAAATATTTCTTCTCCTGTCGGAGCTGTATTTACTAGAGCGGAAGAAGTAGGGTTTGTAGGAGCTACTGAACTGGCAAAGAATTGGCCTTATTGTGATGACGCATGCTTTGTTTCTATCGAAACAAGTATTCCTACAGGCAAATCAAAGGTTGGCGAAGGGCCCATTTGCAGATTAGGTGATAGATTGACTGTCTTTGATCATGATGCTACCGAATCTATTTTATTTGCTGCCAAAGAGTCAAATTTGAAAATACAGCGTGGATTGTTGGATCTGGGAGCATGCGAAGCCTCAGCTTTATCAGTTTTCGATATACGGGTCGCTGGAATTTCTTTACCATTAGGAAACTATCATAATTGTGGTGATCAAAATAAAATTAAAGAAGAGTTCGTAAGTTTTTCTGACCTAAAAGTATTAATTAATTTAATGCAGTGTATTATAAAACTTTTTCCAAAAGGACCTGATAAGGAGGTTTTCAAAAAGCGATCGAGATTTGATAGTAAAGTAAGGGAATACGGAGAGTTAATTAAACAAACCTCAAACCATTTTAAAAAAACAGCGCTTGATTAATTCAAGCGCTATTTAAAACATGAAACACAAACAAACAGTTGTTTTAAAACAACTAACAGAAAATAGTATTTGTTTAATGTTTGTCAACTATTAGGAAATATATAATAATTGATAAGCGTCTTATTTATTTTATATGACAAAAAATAGTTTCTTTATATTAAACATTGCTAGTTTTGCCTTGTTTAATTTTGTCGGATGTAATTCTTACGATGTCGGAAATTATGATTCTCTGGCCTATAGACCATCAAATCCAAATAAAGTTCGAGTAAAAGTATCCTTACAGAATTCTGCTATTTACGTTCTCGAAGAAAATAAACCTTTATTGATAACGGCTACTTGTATTGGCAAAAATGAAAGTCCTACTCCTTCAGGATCTTTCAGGGCCTATAACAAATTACCCAGAAAACGATCAAATACATATGGGTTCCATGTTACTTCCTCTGGAATCGT
>NYVP01000177.1 GCA_002684575.1 Verrucomicrobiales bacterium | reverse complement strand
CTCTCTAATAGTTATGGAAAATGCAGATTCATCAGCTCGAACTGATTTACACGCATTTTTTGATGAATTGGTTCCTGAGGATACTCCTTATTTTGTTCACACTTATGAGGGAGGAGATGATATGCCCTCTCACATCAGAATGTGTCTCACTGATGTAGATAAGAATGTACCTATAATTGGAGGACAAATGGTTCTAGGAACATGGCAAGGTCTTTTTCTTTTTGAGCACCGGCGTGCACCGCACACAAGAAATATTGCGGTTTCTGTCTTTGGCGAATAATTCTGAGAAAATTGATTTTTCATAATCACCTAATTCTGGATATTTCTGTTTATTTTGCTTTAGTAGAATCATGGATTTAACTCATAATGCATTTGGTACATGGAGCGGCGGTCGTTTCATGCATTTCGGTGAATCACTCACTGAAGAACGTTTCATTTCGCTAATTAGGTTGGCTTATGATTCAGGAATTAGAACGTTCGTTACTTCAGATGTTTACGGGGTAGGCAGAGCGGATCAGATTCTTGGGCAAGCTCTCAACGACTTTGATCGTGAATCGTACTGTCTTGTCGGAATGCTCGGTCATGATATCTATGAGGGAAAAAGAGAGGGTTCCAAAGGGTATCCAAGATTTAGTAATCCCTCTTTGCGTTCCGCATCCGAGTATTCGTCCTTCTTAAAAATGGCTGCGGAAAAATCTTTAGAAAATTGTTCAGCCAATAAATTTGATCTTGTAATGCTTCATAACCCTGATGAAAAAGGGTATAACGATCCGGCGGTATGGGATGCGATGTCAGAGCTCAAGGTGGCAGGGTTTACTGATAGGTTAGGAATTGCTCCAGGCCCTGCTAATGGTTTTACTCTTGATCTAATTTATAGCTTTGAACAATTTGGTGAATTGATGGATTGGGCTATGATTATTCTAAACCCTTTGGAACCTTGGCCTGGTCGATTATGCTTAAAGGCTGCAGAAAATGCGGGCATCGATATATTAACAAGAGTTGTTGATTATGGAGGAATTTTTCATGGTACGATGAAACCGGATCACGAGTTTCGGGCTGGTGACCATCGAACCTATAGACCAAGTGGATGGGTTGAGGAGGGTTTGCGTAGGGTCGATAACATGAGGTCAATTATTGACAAATATGATTTGAGCGAACTTCACTTTTCATGTCTTTGGAATTTATCTCATACCCCCGTTCGTAGTGTGGTACCCACTTTTATTCAAGAAGCTGGTGATGACGCTAAACCTATTGAAGATTTGGTTAGAGAATATGGAACTTTGCCGATAGAGAGTCCTTTCAGTCAAGCTGAGGTGGACGAAATCGCTGCGATCGGTGATAACACTGGATGTATGATGTTGAAGGGTGCCAGTAATCGCCACGCAGAAAGTTTAAGACCTGACGAATGGCCTATGAGACCTGAACTTATGGAACTTGCTGACCGTCACGGCCTTGGAAGCGAATGGTAAATGCTATCATTTGTGCACTTATTTTTATGAATTGGGCAGAGTCAGAAAATTTATCTGCACCAATAGCAAACAAGCAGGATCATGTTCATAATGATCACGGTATACCAAGAGAAGATCCTTATTTTTGGTTGAAGAATCGAGAAGATCCTCAAGTGACAAAATATCTTGAAGATGAAAATAAGTATACAAATCTAATCCTTGAAAAAACTAAAAAACTGCAGGCGGATTTATTTAAGGAAATTAAAGGAAGAATTAAACAGGATGATTCCTCCTACCCGATTCCATGGAAGGACTTTGTCTATTATACACGTTTCGAAATAGGATCGGATTATACGAAGTATTACAGACGCGGAAAAGATGAGGAGAGTGATAACGAAGAGCTTCTATTCGATGTTGCTGCAATGTCATCAAAACATGAGTATTACGATTTTGATCAGGGGGACGTTAGTCCCGATCAGAACCTAGTTATTTTTTCTACTGACGTCAGTGCTAGGGGTTTCAGAACCATTAGAGTTTATGATGTAAATAAACGTAAGGTACTTAAAGATACAATTAAATCTATTGACGGTGGTCATGCTTGGGCTGCTGATAGTAAAACTTTTTTTTATACCAAACAAGATCCTGAGACTTTGAGAAGTTTTCAGGTTTGGAGGCACCAATTAGGAGATTCATCAGAAAAAGATGTCTTAGTTTATGAAGAAAAAGACGAAACTTTTCATTGTTATGTTTATACCTCGAAATCCGGTAAATATGTAATCATTGGATCCAGTCAAACATTGACCGATGAATATCGATTTATCGATTCCACGAAACCTCATGACGAGTTTCAACTATTTGATCAGAGAGTCAGAGGCCTTGAGTACGATATCGATCATATTGATGATCTGTTTTATATTCGTACTAACTTAGAAGCAGAGAATTTTAGGCTGATGTCTGCTACAGAAAAAAAGACATCAAGATCGGAATGGAGGGAAGTTCTGCCTCAGAGAGACGGAATTCATTTGAATGATTTTGAGGTTTTTCAAGAATTTATTGTTCTCGAAGATCAAGAAAATGGTCTTATTAAATTGAGGATTATAAATCAACAAGAAGGGACAATTGATGAAATTGAGTTCGGAGAGCCAACTTACACGGCTTGGATAGATGTTAATTTGGAGTCAAATGTAGATTGGGTTCGCTTGGGTTTCAGTTCGCTCAAAACTCCTGAAACCTTGTTTGAATATAATTTAAGAACCAAGGAAAGACGTACTCTTAAGAAGCAAACTGTTCTCAATGATTATGATCCTTCGGATTATGTAACAGAACGACATATGGTTGTTGCCAGGGATGGTTTATCAGTACCATTGTCCATTGTATACAAAGAAAATGCTTTTTCTAAGGATGGAAATCATCCTCTGCTTCTATATGCCTATGGGGCTTATGGTTACAGTAATGAACCCTCATTTAGAGGTAGTAGAATTAGTCTTCTCGATCGAGGTTTTGCTTTTGCTATTGCCCATGTTCGTGGGGGTCAGGAAATGGGTAGAGCTTGGTATGAGTCGGGTAAATTAATGAATAAAAAAAATACATTTAATGATTTCATTGATTGTGCAGAATATTTGATTACTAAGAATTATACTTCTAGAAGAAAATTATGTGCTAGCGGTGCCAGTGCCGGGGGATTGTTAATGGGCGCCATTGTTAACGAAAGGCCTGAGCTTTTTGCATCGGTCATAGCTGAAGTTCCTTGGGTGGATTGTGTGACTACAATGCTGGATCAGTCTATTCCCTTAACTACAGCAGAGTTTGACGAATGGGGCGACCCTTCGCAAAAAGCAGTTTTTGAGTATATGCTAAGTTATTCTCCTTATGATAATGTCAAAGCGACTGATTATCCAAATATGTTAGTGATTGCAGGATTCAATGATTCACAGGTACAGTATTGGGAGCCAGCAAAATGGGTTGCTAGATTAAGGTCTAAAAAAACTGATAATAATTTGCTGCTTCTGAAGACTAATTTCGATTCAGGACATGGAGGCGCCTCAGGTAGGTTTGATAAGTATCGTGAGTTGGCAATGGAATATGCATTTCTAATTCACACAGTTTCTAATAATTAAAATTACTGGTAAAATTTTATTAAAGAGTGTTTTCTGGGGTATGAAAAAATATCTTACCTCTTTATTTATTGGTCTATCAATTGGTCTGTTTTTAGAGGCCTCTAACGCTGAGGGAAAATTGAAAGTTTTTATCTTTGCGGGTCAGTCTAATATGGTTGGGTCGGATTCTAATGTAAAAGCAATAGACGATTTTTCTCCCTATGTGGGATACGGAAAAGAGCAACAAAACAATATGTTTTATTATTCTGTTGGGCGTGAGAAAAAGTTTAAATCTGAGGGATGGGAATCACTCAAACCCGTGAATAATGTGGTCGGTCCTGAGATCAGTTTTGCGAGGAAGGTCGCTGGTACCATCAATGAGCCAGTTGCTATTATTAAATGCGCTGCAGGGGGTACTCATCTTGGCGGGGATTGGAACCCTGATAAACCCTCAGGATTCAAAATGTATCCTCTCGCTTTGACTTTAGTTAAAAACGCTCTTGATGAATTAAAGAAAAAAAATATCGATTATGAAATTGAGGGTTTCATGTGGCATCAAGGTGAGAATGACATGTTCAATGAAGATTATATGAAGAATTATGGAGATAATCTTCAAAATTTTCTCAAAAGCTGGCGTCAAGACTTAGGAGTTCCTAATCTTAAATTTTATGTTGGTGAACTTTGTACTAAGACGATATGGGGGATGGATCTAAGGCCTAGAATGTATGCGATTAGTAAAGGTCAGAGACAAGTAACAGAATCTGACGATTTTGCAGAATATGTGCCAACAGCCCATATAGGCGTTGAGATAGGAGGTGGTGTTGGTCTTCATTATCATTACGGTACTCTTGGTCAGCTTCAGCATGGTATTAATTATGCCAACGCATATTTAAGTTCTTTGGGTAAAGTTGAAAGCGATTCAAGAAAACTTAATAAATGGCCTTATCCACAGGGCGGTATTGTGAAATTATTTATAATGGCAGGTCATCGAAATATGGAAGGGGAGAGAGCCTTTAAAGATGATCTTAAAAAGATAAAAGATAAAAAATTACTTTTAGATAATAATTTAGATGTTGCCTACAAGTATAGTTTAGGAGGTGATTACAAAGTCTCTCAAGAATGGGAGCCTTTGGGTTTGGTTGATTATTATAGTAGCTTTGGTCCTGAATTGAGTTTCGGATCTTTTTTGGATAAAAAAAATATTGGAGACTTTGCAATTGCAAAGTTTACTCATAGCGGATCTCAAATTATAGATTGGACCCCTGAAGGAAGTATGGCCGAATCTCGTAACTTATATGATAAATTCATTAGATTCATAAAGGAGTCAATTAGCGAGATTCGTGAAAAAGGAAACGAGGTAAAGTTGGAGGGTATTTTTTATCATATCGGGGAAAATGACATGTCTTTTGGACCTCACCGAACTAACGCACCTAGGTGGATTAGTGCAATAGTTGAACAGAGCCGTAAGGATCTGAGAAATGAAGAATTGGATTGGTACTTAAGTCAACAACCGCCTACAGATGACAAGAGTGTTAATAGGATAAATGTTGTTTCAGAAATAGAGAAAATGGTTAAGGATGATGATCATCTCTTTCACATTAAGGCGTTTGATCTTGTTCCTCAGGCAAAAAAATTAGTTATTTCAACTGAAGGCATTGTTCAGTTGGGAGAGATTTTAGGAGATTATTATTTAAACAATACTCAATGATTTTTTGATAACCCTTTAGATAGATTATCGAGGTGTTTTTATTGAGATTGAGCAATCAAGTTTAGTTTGATGATAACTTCATCACGAATGAGGTCATCGACTTTTCCTGCGTATCTGATTCCAAAATCTTGTCTATTAATATCAAATTCTGCCTTCAATGATACGGAGTTTTCATCGTGAATTACTTGGGTCGGGAAAGTAATATTTTTAGTTACTCCGCGAAGCGTCAAATTGCCTGAAAGTTCGTATTTTCCCTCTAGAATTTTTGAGAAATTTGTCGCTACAAATTTACTCTCGGGATAATTTTCAACATCAAAAAAGTCTTCTGCCTTCAAGTGTTTTGTGAGTCGTTCATCGTCGGACCATGTTGAACTCATATCAATGGTAAATTGACCTGATTGAGGTTCATCATCTTTTAGATCAAAGCTACCTGTAAAATTTTTAAATCCTCCTTCTCGGCTACCTGTAACTTTCGAACCAATGAATCCAATCGTAGAATCTTTATTGAATATATAGGTCTTTCCGTCGATGGAGGTTGCTGCTTCCGCTACTTCTGCAATTTTTGCGTCGACTGTTGAGTCTGCCGGATTACTACAAGAAGCTAGAATTATAATTAAAGCAGTGATTAGTAATTTTGTTGAAGACTTCATATTTTTAGAAAGGCTTTATTTAAGAAATAATATCTTTGATGACTTGACCCCCAAACTGCGACAATTGCTTATATCTACCACCATGAAAATAGGTAAGCTTATTATCATCCAAACCTAGCAAATGAAGAATAGTAACGTGAAGATCTCTAATTGGATGTACGATTTCGGTGGCTTTACTGCCGATGTCGTCTGTTGCGCCCACTATGGCTCCTCTTTTGACACCTCCCCCAGCTAACATCACAGTCATTGCATCAATATTATGTCCTCTACCAAGAGCATAAACGCCTCCTCTTCGGTTATTATCAGGAGTCCTTCCGAATTCACCTGTCCAAATAACTAAAGTTGAATCCAGCATTCCTCTTTGTTTAAGATCTTTGATCAAAGCAGCCATCGGCTTATCAACACTTTTGATTCTTGAAGAATGCCCTCTTTCAAGGTAATCATGACTATCCCATCCACCAGAAAAAATCTGAACAAATCTTACTCCTTTTTCAACTAGTCTTCTTGCAATGAGACATTGTTTACCAAAAGCGGATGTATGTTTTTCATTAAGTCCGTAATCTTCTTTTATGGATTCAGGTTCCTTGTTCAAATCCATAAGATCAGGCACTTCCATTTGCATTCGATATGCCAATTCGTAATTTTCTATACGTGCAGCAAGATCACCATGTTCAGGGTATTTTGCTGAATGTTGCTTATTTAAAGATGCGAGTTCGTCCAATGCCCTCCGTTGGTGTATCCTGTTTTTGTGATTTGGAGCATTTAAATCAAGAATAGGTGAACCTGTAGGCCGTAATCTTGTGCCTTGATAGTGACCAGGAAGAAAGCCATTGTGCCAGTTCCTTGAACCACCTTGAGGAAGCGCCAATTCACTCATCACTACATATCCAGGTAAATTTTGATTTACAGACCCAAGACCATAATTAACCCAAGACCCTATAGCAGGATCACCTCCCAGTCTGCTTCCCGTATTCATGTGAAACAAAGCTTCGGGGTGATTTAAAGATTCTGCCTGACAGCCTCTATAGTTGCATAGTTCATCGGCAACATCCGGGTCTGCAAGGTGAACCCATTGGTCGCTCATTTCTAATCCTGACTGACCGACTTTTCTTGAACTAAATGGGCTGCCTACAAAAAAACGTGATCCCGTGGCGAGTCCTGCGGTTCTATTGGAATCCTTTTTATGCATTTCATCAAGCTTTGGTTTTGGGTCAAATGTGTCAACTTGACTGGGTCCTCCTTCCATAAATAGCATAATGACGGCTTTTGCTTTTGCAT
>NYVP01000176.1 GCA_002684575.1 Verrucomicrobiales bacterium | reverse complement strand
TACAGGGATTTTATTATCTTTGGCCCACTTGATAAAATCCCAGGTAATTAAGAAATAAGAAACAAATCCCATACGCTCCATTATACCTATCTCATAATCTAACCTATTTCTGAGCTCCTCATCATTCTTTGCTCTTTCAGATCCATACCTTTCAATGAGCCCTTCTTCACAAAGTTTTCTAAAATAGTCCTCTCTCGAGGAGGCCAAATTAACCTCATACTCTGGATATCTTTCAGAACTCGTAGAATCTAAAACTAAATCAAAATTAATTTTTTCGGCAATTTCTAAAGTATTATCACAAGCAACGGGAACTTCTTTGAAAATCTGTCGCATTTCACGTGCTGTTTTAAAGTGGACTTCTGGTGAATAACGCATCCTATTTTCATCAAGCACCATCTTCCCTGTCCCAATACAAATAAGAACATCATGTGCCTCGTGGTCTTTTCTATTTAAAAAATGAACATCATTCGCTGCTACCGGCTTAAGGGAAAATTCTCCACAAAACTCCAATAGCTGCCGATTACAAATTCGCTGCTGATCCATCCCATGGTCATGCATTTCAAGGTAAAAATCATCCTTGCCATAAATATCCACATACTCAGATAGTTTTTCTCTAGCTATTTTTAGCTGGTCCTGTTGAATCCAGTAATTAATCTCACCATTAATACAACCACTTAAACAAATAATACCTTCAGAGTATTTATTCAGCGCCTCCTTATCTATCCTTGGTTTATAATAAAAACCATCAAGATGAGCCTGTGATACTAAACGGACAAGGTTTTCGTACCCGAAGGCATTTTTTGCTAATAATGTCAAATGATGCGCATTTGGAAGTCCTGGGACTTTTTTCCTTTCATTCATAGGGCCAGGAGAAAGATAGACCTCTGAACCAATAATTGGTTTCACCCCCGCTTTTGATGCTTGTTTATAAAAATCTATCGCACCATATAAATTACCATGGTCCGTCATGGCGACTGCGGGCATTTTACAGCGATTAACTTTCGCCATCAGATCTGCTATTTTAACAGCACCATCTAATAGGGAATACTCTGTATGAAGGTGGAGGTGGACGAAAGAATCAGACATTAGTAATTAAATGAGAACTAATCATTTAATTATTTATAAGGATACAAGGCATAAAGGTTCAAGTCAGTTCAGAGAAGAAAGTAAAGAATTCCTATAAAAAACTAATCTACTGAAATCAACCTATATTTTGATATGGTTGCTGTATCCATTTCAGCACCAGCTTCACCACCAATTGACATAGTCATATCCATTTTAGTTTCACTCTCTAAAAGTGCCCCGAGTTTTGGATCGAATAGCATAGTGCCTGTCATCTTTGAGTCTTTAAAAGAAACTAAACCGTCTCCACTAGTTTCTGCCTTACCTGAAAAGGTTATCTTTGCGAGTTTTTTTCCATCTGATTCAACGGGACCTTTATATGTATAGTCAACAGTCATATTCATTTCCCCAATCTGTTGCATTTTAAAATTTTGTTTATTCTGCCACTTTGTATCGGGATCTATCATGGCTTCAGGAAACTTAAAATCACCGAGTTGTTGAAGCATATTTTCAACGTCCCCCTGACTCATAGCACCCATACCAAGACCATTACCGGCAGCTTCGCCTTCGCCTTCTAAAGACAATATTTTGTTATTCTCATCAAAAGTAGCCTCGTAGGTTTGATCGCTAAGGCTTGATAAGGTCGTTTTAAGCAATGGACTTTGATTATCAGGATCCTCGGAATCATAAACCATATTTTGACCAGCCATTAGCATGGTCATTTTTACCTTATCAAAACCGAGTTGAATTTTTTTGTTTGAACTATCGTCCAAACTTTGAACATCAATTTTAAAGTCGATTGACATTTCCGTCTTGGAACCCTCTGCCCCAGCCAAAGGCAAATCCATCTTCATGTCGGTAACCTGCCTAAAATTATATTCTTTTCCAGGAATCCAATTAGTTTTTAAAAGCACTGAATTGCCATCTTCACCCCAGACAATATCAACATCTTTAGATGCAATCTCAGATTCACTAGCGCTGGATTGCTCTGTCTGTGAGAGTTCGCTAGACTTATTACATCCTGTAAAATATAAACAAAAGAGTGATACAATTAAGAAATAATAATTCATTATCAATAATATTAGTTTAATTTAGTTCACTTCTAATAGTGAAAAGCCAAAGACCAAACACATTTCTTAAAATAAAATCGTAAAAACCTATAAATCACAAAAACGATAACTAGTAGTTTCAGTAAGCAAATCTTAACTTAATTACAATAATAAATAGAGTTGGCACAATATTCGCTGAATTATTATTTAACTATTAGATACTTTTAATACGATTTTCTGATACACTCTTGAAAGGAAGTCATTAAAGGAAAAATTAAAACCAAAGATAATTATGAAAAAAGTTGAAGCGATCGTAAAACCTTTCAAACTCGAAGATATTAAAGAAGCTCTTTCTGAGATTGGTATTCAAGGCATGACTGTTACAGAGGTCAAAGGATTCGGACGTCAAAAAGGGCACACTGAAATTTATCGCGGAAGTGAATACACCGTCGATTTTTTACCAAAAGTTAAGTTAGAAATCGTAGTAGACGATGAACAAGTTGATGATGTTATCGATAAAATCGTCTCAACGGCAAATACGAGTAAAATTGGAGATGGTAAAGTTTTTGTATCTCCAATTGAGGAAGCTGTTAGGATTAGAACTGGGGAAAGAGGCCCAGACGCTGTTGCTGTTAGCTAGAGTTTAAATTACCAAATTATATAATTCCAAACCCTCCCTTTACCGGGGAGGGTTTTTTATTAACCATATAGTTGGATTAATGGTTATTTATTAATATTATACCATTCAAATGGAAATGGATGATAACCAAAAGCTACCTGATTTACCTTCAAGAGAAACCCTATCTCAATACTTGGGTAAAATGTTATTGGCTCGAGGCATTGGACTTCCAAAACACGGAGAGCCTTGGCACCTTGTTCAGGTAACAGAACCATCAGAAACCGGAACGGTTAACGAAGTTCCCATTATGGCCTTTGAAGTTTTATTTTTAACGCCTGAAAGAAGGGAAACAGGCACCTATATTTTCACTAATGAATCAAACGAACTTGTTGGCGCGATGTATTGCACGACTTTTATTAGTCCCACCAAAGCGACTTGTATGAAATCTTTATTTTCAAGTATCCAAGAAGGTGTTGAGGACATTGAGCTTAAATAACAATCAAATGAAACTCGGTCTTATAACGTACAATCACAACCACCTAAAAACTGAGCAACTTGTCAGAAGATATATTGAAGACATAAGGATAAAAGAAATAAAATTATTTGCACTGCCATTTGTTCAAAGAAAGGCGAGAACGGTGGTTTTTGAGCATAGACCCAACCAGCTACTGGCTACTCATTCCAAAAATTTAAGTCAGCTAGAAAAAGTATCTTTTCAACTATGGGATGGCAAAGAGAGTTTAGATAAGGAGTGCGATTTTTTTGTCATTGGCGGTGCTGGAATATTAGATGTCTCATTTGCTAGGGGAAAACCAATAATTAATGCGCATCCGGGTATAATACCAATCTCGCGCGGCCTTGATTCATTTAAGTGGGCTATTTTAAATAATGATCCTATCGGAAACACACTACACCTAATTGATTCAGAAGTGGACAAGGGTGAGGTAATTTACATAAAAGAGACACCACTATTTCCTGATGACAGCATCCAAATATTAGCTAGGCGGCACTATGAAATGGAATTAGATATGCTTTCCAGTGCATTAAACTTTTTAGGAAAAAAGGTAGAGCTTAAAGCTGAAGAAAAACCTGCTACAAAAAGAATGAACAGTGAGGACGAAAAGCTAATGTTAGATAAGTTTGAAAAATGGAAAACTCAAATGAACTCATAGAGCGATATATCGTTCATCTTTTATCAGTCTGTCTTAAGAGCCGCGAATTTAATTAGTAATTTCCGAACTTTATAATACTAGGATTTATTATCTAAAATCAGAGAGCATCTTCTTTATAACAATTTTTAGATAAAGTTGATATTTTAGCCCAAAATAATTACCCTAATAAAATGAAGTTTATAATCAGCACGATTTATAGTGTCATTCTTTTGATTCTATCAAATAATGTTGGAACTGCTCAGGAAAAGAACTGGTCCCAATGGAGAGGCCTCAACTACGATGGAATTGCAAGTAGCGAGCAAAATCCACCCATAAGCTTCAATAAAAAGAATAACATAATATGGTCTTCAAAGATAGAGGGCAGAGGTCATGGTTCCCCTACAGTGCATGGAAATAAAGTTTTTTTGGCTACAGCTGACGAGTCTATTAAAACACAATCACTAATATGCATTAATCGAAAAACAGGTGAAAGAGTATGGACTCAAAAAGTTCATGAAGGAGGGTTTCCCGAAAAATCTAATAAAAAAGCCAGCCAAGCATCATCTACCCCGGCAACAGACGGAAGATTAGTCTTTGTTAATTTTTTAAATAATGGGGCAGTTTATACAACTGCTTATGACTTTGAGGGAAAGAAAATTTGGCGGCAAAAAATCAGTAGCTATATTTTGCATCAAGGCTTTTCAACTTCTCCGGCTATTTACAAATCTCTATTGATTGTATCTGCAGATAATAAGGGTGGTGGGGCCATTTGCGGACTTAACAAGAATAATGGTGAAATAGTTTGGAAAATCAATCGACCCAAAAAACCTAATTATACGTCTCCTGTTATATATAATTTAAATGGTAGAGATGAACTAATATTCCAAGGATGCGATCTTGTAACTAGTCTGGATCCTCTAACCGGTAAAAAACTTTGGGAAACATCAGGATCAACAACCGAATGTGTTAGTTCAATTGTTACGGATGGTGAGCACGTATTCACAAGCGGGGGTTATCCAAGGAATCATGTGTCAGCCATTAAAGCTGATGGATCTGGTGAAGTCGCCTGGGAAAACATCAGCCGTGTATATGTTCCCTCTATGATTGTTTACAAGGATTATATTTATGCCGTTATGGATAATGGAAATGCTATGTGTTGGAACTCTAAGACTGGAAAAAACATGTGGCGCGAACGCTTAAACCGCACAACGAGCGCCTCACCCGTAATGGTTAAAGATAGAATATACGCTATCGACGAAACCGGAAATTTTTCTGTTTTTTCGGCCAATCCAGAGCAATTCAAGATTCTAGCAAAAAATAAAATAGGTGATCAAGCCTTTGCCACTCCTGTTATTTGCGATAGTAAAATATTTGTAAGAGTTGCCGAGATCATTGAGGGGAAAAGACAAGAATTTTTATACTGTATCGGTGAAAAATAAATCTCAATAAACAGAATAAATTCACAAATTCATTAGGCGATAATTTTGTTTACAATCCTTCCGTGAACATCGGTCAGGCGATAATCTCGTCCCTGAAAATTGAATGTAAACTCTTCATGATTAACACCCATGAGATGCATTATTGTTGCATTTAAATCATGAACATGAACTGGATCTTTTGTGATGTTATAACAATAATCATCAGTTTCTCCATGGACATATCCTCCCTTGACTCCACCACCAGCCATCATCATGGTAAAGCATTTCGGGTGATGGTCCCTACCCCCATTTTTTTCTGGCGATTGTGCATAAACAGTTCGCCCAAACTCCCCCCCCCAAATAATTAGAGTATCTTCAAGAAGACCTCGTTGTTTAAGGTCTGCTATTAATCCGGCAGTGGGCTTATCTGTATCTTTGCACTGGCGTGGAAGGTTTTCTGAAAGCTTAAAATGATGATCCCATCCCATATGGAATAACTGAATGAAATTTACCCCTCTCTCAGCCAACCTTCTTGCCAACAAACAATTAGCCGCATAGGATCCAGGCCGCTTAACATCAGAACCATAAAGATTCAGAACACTTTCAGGTTCATCAGAAATCTGAACTAATTCAGGAACGCTAGTCTGCATTCTAAAAGCCATTTCATATTGTGATATTCTTGAATTAATCTCAGGGTCTCCAATAACCGAAGATTGTTTTTCATTTAATCCTTTCAGATCATCTAAAATATCTCTTCGCATAGAGTTACTAATCCCGGGAGGGTTAGACAAATAATGTACTGGATCTCCCGAGCTTCTTAGTTTTACTCCTGAATTCTCAGTTGGCAAAAAACCAGATGCCCATAACCGACTATAGAGAGGTTGAGCATCAGATGATCCTCCCCGAGAAGTAAGCACAATATAACTTGGAAGGTTATTATTTTCCGATCCTAATCCATATGATATCCAAGATCCTATACTAGGCCGACCGGCTAGTTGAGAACCGGTTTGGAAAAATGTAATCGCTGGATCATGATTGATAGCCTCTGTATGTAATGATCTGATAAGACATATATCATCAGACATACTGCCAATATTTGGAATTAATTCACTAAATGAGGTTCCGCTCTGTCCATATTTTTTGAATGAATAATTGGTTGGATGAACCGGCAATGATTTTTGAGTCGATGTCATCGTCGTTATTCGTTGCCCCATTCGCACTGACTCAGGCAATTCCTTACCACGTTGCTTTTCTAGATTTTCTTTAGGGTCAAACAAATCAATTTGGGACGGGCCTCCAGATTGAAAAAGATAAATAACTCGTTTGGCTCTAGCGATATGATCCAAATGCAAAGCCCCGTTAAGGTCATTGGAAAAGAGACTTCCCAAAGCTGTTAAACCAATTCCATGGGCAGAACCAGATAGGAAGGTTCTTCGGTTTAAATGGTCTAGGGATCTAAATTCTTCAATCATTTATTAATCACCTCGTCTAAGTTTAGTAGAACATTAGCCACAGTCGTCATTGAAGCCAGTTCATCAGGGTTTAATAATGACGAAACCTTTGATTCGCCCACTCCAAGGAGAGCATTTGACTGATCACTATTAGTCTTATAATAATCCAATCTTCTTTGATAGCCTTTTAACAATAATTCAAGCTCAGTGTCATCTGGCAGTCTCGAAGTAACGCTACGAAATCCCCAACGTATTTTATCTTTAAGCTCACCTTCAATCAGCAGCATTCTTTCCGCAAATTTCTTCGCAGCTTCTACGTGGGTTACGCTATTAAGTAAAGACAACGCCTGTAGGGGTGTATTTGATTTTGATCTTATTACACTACAAACTTCACGACTAGGCATATCAAATATCGCCATACTCGGATTAGGCACAGTCCTGCGAATTCTAGAGTAAAGACTCCTTCGATATAATTTGTCACCGTGGTCCTGTTCAAATTTCCCACGCTTTTCAATATCTCTCCATAACCCTACTGGCTGATACACCCAATAACTCGGGCCTCCAATCTTATCGACTAAAAGCCCTGAAACAAATAGGGCTTGGTCTCGGATCATCTCTGATTCAAGTCGCAACCTTGGCCCGCGACTAATCAATCGGTTATCAGGATCAATTTTTAATCTCTCGGCATCAACTGCGTGCTTTTGTCGATAAGCAGAGCTTGTTATTATTTGCTCAACGAGCCTTTTGATATTCCAACCATTTTCCGCAAAATCGACTGCAAGCCAGTCTAATAATTTTGGATGCGAAGGAGGACTTGTCCGCACCCCAAGGTTTTCAGTGCTTGAAATAATTCCAGTCCCAAAAAAGAGAGCCCAAATCCTATTAACTATTACACGGGAAGTTAATGGATGCTCACCATCTACTAACCATTTTGCAAGCGTCATACGGTTCATTAATGATTCGTCGAATACTGAAGATAGTGAAGAAGGCAAACCAGGTAAAACCTCTTCACCAATGGCATCGTATTGCCCACCATCCAGAATAAATGCTTTCCTCTTTTTGGGCATCTCCCTCATAACCATCACATGAGGATAGAACGGTTCAATTTTTGAAATCTGTTGATCCTGATCGGACTTTTCAGGGTAATCCTTTTTAATTTGTGAAACCTTTAGATCAAATTCTTTTTTCTTATAACGAATTCTCGGCTCAGCACTACCTCTTAAATTATTAATAAAACCTTTTTCATCGAGATTATTAAAAAAGGCAAAAAGTTGATAAAACTCTCTTTGAGTTATCGGATCGTATTTATGATCATGACAGCGTGCACAGCTCAAAGTCAGCCCCATCCAAACCGTTCCCATTGTTTCAACCCTATCAATGACATATTCTGTCCTCCACTCCTCATCAATTGCACCACCCTCGGTCTGTATCCTATGATTTCTATTAAATCCAGTCGCTATCATCTGATCATTAGAGGGATTTGGCAATAGATCACCTGCTAATTGCTCAACAGTGAAAACATCAAAGGGTTTATTTGAATTAAATGATTCGATGACCCAGTTCCTCCAGGGCCACTGACTATTCTCAAGATCATTATCATATCCATGACTGTCACCATATCTCGCACCATCTAACCACCAGGCAGCCATTCGTTCGCCGTATTTGCTAGAACTTAATAATCTTTTAACCGCCTTATTATACGCTTCCTCGGAATCATCTTTTAAAAATAAGTCAATCTCATTAAGGCTTGGAGGGAGACCGGTAATATCAAAACTAGCTCTTCTTAACCATTCTTCTCTGGGAGCTTCTTGTTGAGGAGACAGCCCAACACTTTTCATTTTATCTATAATGAAAAAATCAATTTCATTATACCCCCATCGAGAATTTTCAGGAACCTTAGCCTTGATAGGTTTAATATATGTCCAATGTTCAATTTTTTTGTCTTTAGCTAATATTTCATATCCACTGAACAAAAAATGAAGCACTCCAAGCTTACAGGCTAAGATACAATTCAAGTGTCTGGAGATACCCCTCATTTAAGATTATTTTATAGCGGATAAAGAAGCGCGTTAAGGATTTTCCATTTCAGATTATTGCCTTATGCTCGTAGAGTAAATATAAGATACTAATTTTAAGTTGATTACAAATAAACAAAGAAAATTATCATTCTATAGATTGGTGAAGAAAATTCTTCCTATGATCTTGTTTTTTTTGTTTTTGACGAACTGCCAGAAAAAAACAAACCACTCTGATGACAGTTCCAAAAAAACACCCCCTGATTATTCCTCTACTGCTAATACTAGACCCAACATTACAATTGTTGGGTCTGAACAAAAATGGAATGACTTGGACGATCCATCCGAAGACGGATGGGAAACGGAAGTTTTAGCCAATCGTGCTAACAAACAACTAAAAAAACTTAGTGACTTGTTTTTTATTGATGGTTCATTGAAAAAAATTATCACGGATGATTTTTCATCTTATAGACTATCTCCAAAAAATCTAGAGACACTACTCTCAAAAGATCGTTTGCTTATTCAGTCAGGAGAAATTGAATTAAACGGTAAAAAAGCTGGAAGCCAACACCTCGAGCAAGAGCTCAAATTAGTCAGAACCCAAAGCACCTCATCACCTGAAGAACGCTACGTGAAATTTAAAATTGTTGGTATCGAAGTTAATACCGATAAACAAACTTTTAATACAAAAGCACTTTTTAGTATTAAATATAAGACAGAGAAAAAAATCGTTCAAAAAAATGCTGTTTGGGCCATTAATTGGAAAGGTCTTAATGAGGATACTAAAATATTAGACATCTCGGTTAATTCTTTCAGGCAGGCTATCATGCAAAACCAGTCTCCTCTGTTCACAGAGATCACCGAATCTGTTATAGGGTCAAACTCTTGTTATAAAACACAACTCGCCTACGGAATGAATCATTGGTTAACACGAATGCCTGTACGAGCAATGCTCAACCGATTTGGAACGCCCGGCATTTCAATGGGAGATGTTAATGGAGATGGTCTTGATGATTTTTTTCTGTGCCAAGAACCCGGATTGCCCAACAGGCTATTTATTCAGGAAAAAAATGGTCAGGCGGTGGAATCATCCAAAGAATGGGGAATAGATTGGATAGAAGATTCAAGATCTTCAATCATTGCTGACTTTGATAATGATGGTGATCAAGATTTAGCCGTTGCCTGCTATGGAATGGTTGTAATCGCTGAGAATGTCCAAGAAAAAAGATTTGAGCCTGCTGCTATTCTTAAAACGAGTTGGTCAACCTCCTCTTTAGCTGCGGCCGATTATGACAATGATGGTCTAATAGACCTGTACGTATGTGCTTACGTGAATGAGGATAACGGAAACTCAATTGGCACCGACAGCAATGAATTCGTTTATCATGATGCTAAAAATGGAGCATCGAATACAATGTATAAGAACGTTACCAAAGGCATCGGTAAGATTTCATTTTTAGACGTGACTGGTGAAGTGGGGCTAAATGTTAATAATTCTAGATGGAGTTTTGCTGCATCTTGGGAAGACTATGATAATGATGGCGATCAAGATCTTTACGTTGCCAACGATTATGGAAGAAACAATCTCTACAATAATGACAAAGGAAAATTTACAGATCTAGCCTCAAAAACGGATTCAGAGGATAGCGCTTCTGGCATGTCAGTTTCATGGGCAGACTATGATAAGGACGGTAATATGGACGTCTACATTTCAAATATGTTTTCAGCAGCAGGGAATAGAATCACTAACCAAAAACAATTTAAAAGCTCCACTCAACAATCTGTCCGTGAAAGATTCAGAAGGTTCGCGCGAGGTAATACGCTTTTAAGAAACGTGAATGGAAAATTTCAAGATGCAAGTCTATCAGCCGGTGTAAATATGGGACGATGGGCATGGGGATCGAACTTCATCGATTTTAATAATGATACCTTGCCAGACCTAGTGGTAGCTAACGGGTATCTTACATCAAAAAGTGAAAGTGGTGATTTGTGAAGCTTTTTTTGGCGACAGGTTGTCGCTCAAACTACGGACGGAATTAACACAAACGAAAGATCTTCCTCAAACTCAGGCCAAACAGCTCTTTCTCGAATGATGGATGCCGGCAGGTCATTCAGTGGAAACGAAAGAAACTGTTTTTTTATCAATATGGGCAATGGAAAATTTGCCGATATTTCTGGCCTCAGTGGATTGGATTTTCCTGATGATGGCAGAGCCATTAGTGTAACTGATTGGGATAATGACGGGGATCTAGATTTGTGGATCACAAACAGAAACGCTCCACGCCTTAGACTAATGAGGAACGACACCAAAAAGGTTAACTCCTTCATTTCATTGCGGTTAAGAGGCAATGGTAAAACCGTAAACAAAGATGCAATTGGTGCAAGAATTGAGATAATTAATGGAAAAGATTCAGGGAAATTTAAACAAATTCAAACCTTAAGGGCGGGTCAGGGATTTTTGTCTCAATCAAGTAAATGGATTCAATTCGCTTTGAATGAAACCATTGAATCCATCAATATAAAAATCAGTTGGACAGACGGCACGGTGAGCAAAATAGAAGATGTACTACCAAACAAAAAATATATCATAAGGCAGGAGAACTCCACCGCTGAAGAGGTAAAATTAGAATCTGAAAAAAACAACCTGGTCAGTTCACCTGGTCTCAAAACCCCTCCCTCACAGGTTGCGAGAATCCCTGCAATAACCTTATTCAAGGGCCCAACTATTAACCTAAGAAAAAATGGAATAGAGAAACAAAATAATAAAAATAAATCACATCAACTTATTAATCTATGGGCAACCTGGTGTGCTCCATGTCTACAGGAAATGGCTCACTTCCGTGACCATAAAAAAACGCTCATAGATAACGAAGTGGAACTGATAGCAGTCAACGTCGATGAATTAGACTCACAGAATGATAATTCGAAGAAGCCATCAGATGTCATTAAGAAAATGAATTTCCCGTTTCCGTCCATTTCTGCAAACAAACAGTTAATGGAAATACTTCAAAGAATTCATGATCAAAGCGTGGGTCTTAATGAACCATTACCAATACCTTCAAGTTTTCTAATTGATCCAAATGGTGATGTTTCGGTTATATATAAGGGTCCAGTAAATGTAGAGCAAATCATCAAAGATCTTCGATTATCATCCGAAGGATTTATTACCAGAGTCAAAGCAGCAGCAAAGTTGGAAGGGTCTCTTATCAAAAACCCCAAGGCAACTCAGCGTTTATTAGAACACGAAGCCAGCATTCACCGAAGACACGCCATAAACTGGTATAGTGCCGGTGATTTAAGAGGAGCTATAAATCATTTTGAAAAAGCGAACAAGCTTGTGCCTGATTCAAAACAATTATCATCGCAACTTGCTTCTGTATATTTTGCTTTTGCCACACAAATGGACAGGCAACAAATGAGAGAGACGGCTATCAATCATTACAGAAAAGGTCTAGTCATCGACCCTTCAAACAATGCAGCCAGAAACAATTTAGCTTGGATTCTTGCCACATCAGCTAACCAAGACCTAAGAAATGCTGAAGAAGCGTTGATCGTCGCCACAAAATTGAATGCAGATACTGGTAATAAAGTTCCCCAAGTGCTTGATACACTGGCTGCAGCTCAAGCGGCTAACGGTCAATTCACGAAAGCAGCAAAATCGGCAGAAATGGCCATCTCTCAGTTAAAAAATTCCTCAAAACTTAAGCAAACCATTCAAAATCGTCTGAATCTGTACAAAAATGGAAAAGCTTTTTTACAAAGCACTAACAAGAAATAAGAAAAAAATTTAACTTTTTTT
>NYVP01000175.1 GCA_002684575.1 Verrucomicrobiales bacterium | reverse complement strand
CAGTACCATGATAAATCTTTTTGGCAAAGATCTGATGATCAGAATGGCAATTATGATGTTAAGAAAAAACCTGTCTCAAAAAGTTCTATACTGACTGTTCATGGTACTGAGGATAAAGTTGTTCCCTATGCGGGAGGAAAGAGAGGCAGAAATGCAGTTCATTTATCTGCGCAGGACACTGCGTTTTATTGGGCCCAACAAAATGGGTTTAAAGGTGAGAAGATTGCAGATGAAAAAGGCAAAGAAATTAGTCAGGGAATTATGTCATATGCCTATAAAAAGGCTAATGTTACGCACCTCAAGATAGTTGATGCCGGTCACGGTTTAGGACCCAAAGGAGAAAAAGTAAACCCAATCATCAATGACTTTATTCGGACTGGAAAAATAAAAAGAAGTTATTAAGTTTCTCCCAACATTTATCCTCATGCCGAACCGTTACCATTGCAGGATTGCCATAGGCTTTATCTTAATAATTGCCGGAATTTTGGCGGCTAGTGCAAAAGAGCTAGATGAGAAGACTAAGAAGTTTCTTCAAAAAAATGGACCAAATATTCTTAGGATATTAGATGAGGCCAAGGAAAAGGATTATGCTGAAATTATAGAGGAGGCGGAATCAAGGATCACCGAGCTAAGAGAAGAATTCCTCGAAGAAGAAAAAGACGGCGGTAAAGATTTTGCCAACAAGATTGCACTTCTTGAAGATAATTTCATAGCTCTTGAATTTGAATTGTGGAAAATCGAGGAAGGGAAGTCTTCCGAGTTTAGGGGAGAGCAAAAAATTGAGCGTCTACTAGTTCAACGTGTTAAGCTTCAAAATGCTTTAGATGAGGAGGTTATAAAACAGTTAAAGGAAGAGGGAGAAGATTCAATTGAAGAGGCTGAAGAAATTAGAGAAGAGATTGAATGGAGAAATGCCAATATAGAAGAGGCTGCCCGTGATTTTTTTGAGGAACTCTTTGAAGAAGAAGAGGAAGAAGAGGAAGAAGAGGATTGGGATCAAGATGCTCCTATCTATGAACCGCCCTCTGATGACGAGAACAAAGAAGATCATGAATTGTCTCAAATTTCGCCTGACTTTAATAATCAGGTTCTACCGGTTCTCGATAATTATTGTCTAAATTGTCATGATTCTGAAACGGCTAAAGGGGACATAGACCTTGAGTCGGCTCTCAAAAGGCGACCCTTTGTTCGTGACCTTGCTTTATGGCAAAACGTTGCTGAAAGAATTCGTAGCGGAGATATGCCGCCTGAAGGAAAAAAAAGACCAGATGATCAGCAGGCTCTTATTGTGCGCGCATGGATTAAAAAAGATATTGATGCCTTTGATTATTCCAAAGTTAGTGAGCCAGGAAATGTCCCCGCAAGACGGCTTTCCCGAGAAGAGTATAATAGAACTATTCGTGATCTAATAGGTCTAGATTTACGACCCGCTGATCAATTTCCTATGGATTTTACCGGTTCGAGTGGTTTTTCAAATAGTGCGAATACACTCTATATGCATACGTCTCATCTAGATCGTTATATTAGTGCTTCAGAGACAGTTATTGATGCGGCTATGGATGATGAGGAGGTGTGGAAAAAAATTACTCAATTTGGTTCGCCTGAGAACAATCTAAAGATTTTTATGGAGAGGGCTTTCCGCAAGCCTGTCACGCAAGATGAATGGGTTCCAATTATCAAGAAGTACCAAAGCAATATTGTTAAAGGAAAGTCTCCAAAAGAATCTTTAGGTGATACTCTCAAAGTCATTTTAATTTCTCCAAAATTTTTAATGAGAGTTGAAGACCCTCCTTTACCTGGGAAGGATCAGCTTATTTCTCATTATGATATGGCGTCTAGGCTGTCCTTTTTTATATGGTCCTCAGCGCCCGATGAAGAGTTGCTTTTGAAGGCAAAGAAAGAAATGTTACAGGATCCTAAGGTCATTACTTCACAAATTGAGAGAATGTTAAAGGATCCGAGAAGCGAGTCGTTGGGCCGAATTTTTGCTGGTGAATGGTTGAGTACTGACGACGTTGGCCCAAGGATTAGAAAAGACCCAATAGATAATCCATGGTGTACTGAATCGTTGATGGCTGCGATGAGAGAGGAGACGGCACTATTTTTTCATTCCCTTGTTATAAATAATGAGCCCATTAAACGACTCATCGATTCGGATTATACTTATCTAAACGAAGAGCTTGCGGAGTTTTATCGTATTCGTGGTGTTGAAGGAAAGGAAATGCGAAAAGTGAAAATTGATACGCCTCAAAGAGGAGGAATTTTTGGGCATGCAAGTGTTCTCGCCACAACCTCTTTTCCGCATCGAAGTAGTCCAGTTCTAAGAGGTACTTGGATACTAAGCACTCTTCTTGGTACGCCGCCACCGCCACCGCCACCAGATGTTCCTGAAATAGATGTCGATGGAGGAAGAAGAGCGGCTAATAGCTTAAGAGAAAAACTTCAAATACATAGAAAATCAAAGAATTGTGCTGGTTGTCATTCTCAGATTGATCCTTTGGGATTTGCTCTCGAGAATTATTCTGAGTTTGGTCGATGGAGGGGTGGTGTTGATAATCGGGGTGAGTTGCCAAACGGGGCACGGTTTCGTGGTCCACAAGGACTTAAGATGGCCCTCATCGACAATAGGTTGGATGACCTTGGTAAGCAGTTGATTAGAAAAATGCTTTCGTATGCTCTCGGCAGGCAATTAGAATATTATGATGAGGCGGTCGTCCGCGATATTGCATCAAAGCTTAAAGGAGCTGGCTATCCGATTAAGGATATGGTATTGGAGATAGGTCAAAGTTATCCATTTACTAAGAAACGATTACCACTTGAGTTATCCCAAAAAACGAAATCATAGATAAATGCTAATTCATCAAAATAGGAGAAACTTCCTCCGAGGTGTCGGTGCCATGCTTGCGCTGCCGACCTTAGAAAGTTTTGGTGCACGAAATGATGATAAGGTTTTTGGACATCCGAACAATCGACTTGCTTATATTTATTTTCCAAATGGAACGGCCACGGGTTCTTGGAAACCAAGAAAAGTCTCAAGCGATGGAAAGATTTTACAATTAAATCAATGGATGGAACCCTTGGATGCGCACCGGAAAGATCTTATCGTGACTGGTAAGCTTTGGACTCCCAGAGGAAACGGTCATGGTGCGGGTACGGCAACTTGGCTGACTGGTGGTGCCTATAATGGTCACAAAAATGATGCCGGTGGTATTTCTGCTGACCAGATTGTCGCAAAGCATTTTGAAAATACTACTCCTTTACCATCCTTGGAATTGAGTACTTCTGGAGAAGGAAGTTTTTCAGGTAGTCTTCCTCGAAATTGTCTTTCATGGGTGGCGAGAGATATTCCGGCCGCCAGGGAGACAGTACCAAGAGCCGTCTTTGATAAGTTGTTCCGCCGGGCCGAGGAAGGGTTCGTGGATCGTAGCGTTATTGACCTGGTAAACGAACAATCTAAGTCTCTTAAGCGCAAAGCGAGTGCCGCTGATAATCGTAAAATAGATGAGTATATTGAGGCGGTGCGTTCTATTGAGAGAAGATTTGAATTTGCAGAAAATAATAGTCGTAAGCTTGCTGACGACCGTGCTCTTACGGATACTCTAAGACGTCCTCAGTCTGGAATCCCTTCGGATCATGAGGAGTACGTTAAACAAATGCTTGAGCTAATGGCTCTTTCATTCTGGTCGGGCGCTACCAAGGTTTCTTCATTTATGTTGGATCATGGGCAGAGTAACCGTTACTTCAACTTTATCCCTGGAGTGAAAGGGACATGGCACGCTTTATCTCATTGGAAAGACTCTAGCGGAAAAACCGAGGATGATGATGGAGTTACTTCTTGGGATAACATCGGCACTAAGAAGCAAATGTACAACGCGGTCACCCGTTGGCATCATGCTCAACTCGCTTGGTTTCTTACTCGTCTTAAACAGCTCAAGGATAGTGATGGCGTGAGTGTTCTCGACCGATCCATGATTATGTATGGATCAAGTATTGCTGACGGACATGCGCATTATGAAAGGGACCTTCCTGTTCTCTTGGCAGGAGGAGGCTCGGGTCTTCTTAATACAGGACAATATGTTCGACCTTCGAGAGACACTTCAATGTCTAAGGTGCATTTCTCATTATTAAAAAGAATGGGTCTTCCGATTGATCGTTTTGCCGAGGCTCGAGAGGAATTACCGGGAATTTAACCGCCAACAGCATTTTTCCATTCACCGCTTCTGACTCTCTCAATTAGAATAGCGACAAGAATGACTAAGCCTAATACGATCATTTGAGTTTCACTGCCAAGAAGTAATAAATTCATTCCATTCGTAATTACAGCAATAATAAAAGCTCCAATCAAAGTACCGAGGACTTTTCCTTTACCGCCAAAGAGAGAAGTTCCTCCGACGACTACGGCAGCGATTACCATGAGTTCATAAGTTACTCCATAATTACCGGCCCCACTTTGAAGTTGCGAAGCCATAACGATTCCCCCTAAACCAGCGGTGGCACCGCATATGGCATAAACAATAAATTTTATATTCTTGGGCGATATTCCGGACATTCTAGAAGCTTCAGCATTAGCGCCTATAGCATAAATATATCTACCCAATGTCGTCTTGTTCATCATGATATGTGCGAGCGCATAAAGTATAATCATTAGTATGACACAGTTCGGTATTCCATAGCTAAGTCCATTTCCCAACCATTGAAAACTCGCAGGCACATCACTGATTGTTTCGTTGTTTGCAATTTTGAAAGCGATTCCTCTTAGAACCTGCATCATGGCAAGTGTTGCAATGAAGGGCGGAATTGAAAATTGGCTTACCATTATACCTGTAAATGCCCCTGATAGAGTACAGACAATTACACCCGCTAAAGAAGCAATCAAAAAAACTGAAGTTCCGGCTTCAGCCGCACCTCCCATTTTTTCGATAATGCTTGCTGCAACGACTGCTGATAAAGCAATCATACTGCCGACTGATAAATCAATTCCGGCAGTGATGATGACCATCGTCATGCCAATAGCGAGAATGGCAATGACAGCGATTTGGCTTGTGATATTTCTCAAATTAACAGGAGTCAGGAATACGGGCCATAAGTACGTTTTGGGCGACGCTAAAATTAAATCCTCTCCCTTAATTAGGGTGTCATTGATATCTATAGAATTTGTAGGTAAAGGATATTTTTTTTCTCCTAAAAATGAGTCAAAAACAGGCAAGCTTTTCAACGAGGCTGTAGTTGCAATGAGGTCTATTTTTCCTGCAGATTGAATGGATTTTCGAACTTTTGGAGGATTTCCAACTGCAATTTCCTTAATTTCAAGTCCCACAGAATTGAGTTCTTTTTCGAGAGATGAAGCAAATAACTCTCCGGTTTTTCCTTCACCGGCTGCGATGAAAATTTGAAGCTCTTTTGGAAAATTTGAAGAATCTTTCTCAACTAACTGAATGATATCCTTGGCAAGGCTCTTAGCTCCTTGAGCTCCTTCTGGGCTTTTCTCTTCAATGGTTAAGACGCTGAAAAGAATACAAAGTAAAACCAGTACCGCAGCCATTCCGTACTCTCCAGAAATGAAGTTGAGTGGTCTCTGGATGATTTTACCGAACGCTGACATTTTTTTTGACAAGGATTCAGGTTCGGAAGGCTG
>NYVP01000174.1 GCA_002684575.1 Verrucomicrobiales bacterium | reverse complement strand
GCGATCCAAAAATACTAATGTTGCTGATGTTAGTAAAATATGTGCTAATTTCGGTGGGGGAGGGCATCCTTTGGCTTCAGGAGCTAAAACAAAAGGCGATGTTTTTAAAGTTGCAGATGAGGTGTTGGGATATATTGATAGAACGATTATTTAATTTATGGAAAACGTAGATGGAGTATTGTTGGTGGATAAGGATCCAGATATGACCTCTCATGATGTTGTGTCTGTTGCTAGAAGAACTTTAGGCCAAAAAAAAATAGGCCATTGTGGGACACTAGACCCTATGGCTACTGGGTTACTAATTCTTACCTTAGGAAGAGGGACTAAGATCCAAGATCTATTAATGGCAGAGGATAAAGAGTACGTCGGAACTGTTCGGTTAGGAGAGGAAACAACAACTCAAGATAAACAGGGAGAATTAGTACGATCTAAAGACGTTCCCGAATTAGATGAACAGATCATATTGTCTGTTCTCGAGGATTTCACAGGAGATTTTCATCAAACCCCTCCAATGGTGAGTGCAATAAAAAAGGATGGCGTCCCTTTGTATAAGCTGGCTCGGCAGGGTAAAGAAGTTAAAAGAGAGCCCAGGTTAGTGCATGTTTATGACTTTGAATTAACATCCTTAAATTTACCAGAATTTGATTTTCGAGTTGTTTGCAGTAAGGGTTTTTATGTGCGTACATATGCTCATGAAATAGGTATGAAAATTGGTTGTGGCGCACATTTAAGCTCTTTGAGAAGAACCAAATCAGGAAAGTTTAGTGCTGAAGGTGCAATGACATTTGATGAATTGAAAAATGGTACCCGTGAAAGTGTTGCAGATCGAGCCTTGAGTTTATCAGAAGTTTCTAAATTACGTGGAGTCTAATCCACTTGTATGATCCGGTGAGATTAAAAAGTTTTAGTGAGTTAAATTCTGTTAATGGGGTAGTTAATATAGCTATTGGTATTTTTGACGGTGTTCATAGAGGGCATTCGGCTGTCATTAATGAGGCATGCTCCGGACCAGGTGCTGCATTAGTCATGACATTTGATCCTCATCCAATCAGTATTCTGAATCCTTCTAAGGCGCCAAAAATTTTAAACTCAATCGACCATAGGCAGACTTTAATTGAGAGACTAGGGGTCGAATATTTTATGGTACTTCCTTTTGATCATGACAGGGCACATCAATGTCCAGAGCAATTTCTTGATGAAATAGTCAATTCTTGCAGATTAGGCTCAATTTGCGTTGGAGATGATTTCAGGTTCGGAAAAGAGAGAAAAGGGGATGCTCAGTTGATTGGAAAATTTGCAGAAAGGTATGAGTTTAAATTAAAAGTAGTTAAAAGAATTAAAGATGACTCTCAATGTATAATTAGTAGTAGTCGAGTGAGAGACCTACTGGCGAACGCTGAACTTAGTGCTGTAGCAAATTTATTGGGGCGGAAATTTTCAGTTTCAGGGTCGGTTCAAAGAGGAAATATGATGGGGCGTAAATTCGGCTTTCCGACAGCAAATTTAGACTGTTCAGTTCCTGAGATGATGCCTCATGGCGTCTATGCAATTAAAGCTTTGCATAATGATCAGCTTTTTAATGGTATTGCAAATTTAGGATTTAGGCCAACCATCAATGATGCTAAGGATACTAGACCGTTGCTAGAGGTGCATTTATTTGAATTTGATCAGGATATCTACGGGCAAGAGCTAGAAATTTTATTTGTAGATTTTTTAAGAGCAGAAAAAAAATTTATTAATATTGATGAGCTAAAGTTACAGATTAGCAAGGATGTCATAATGACAAAAAATCTATTAAAGAAAGATAGTTAAAATTTTTTCAGAGAGATTCCAATTCCATTACCACGGGGCAATGATCTGAGCCTAGTATTTCATTCATGATGAATGATGATTTTAAATTCTTTTTTAATTTTGAGGATATACACCAGTAATCAATTCTCCAACCTACGTTGCGTTCTCTTGCACGAGCCCTGTAACTCCACCAAGAATAATGCCCTTCTCCTTTTTCAAACTCTCTAAACGTATCAATGAAACCGGAGTCGATAATTTTCTGGAACCCGCTTCTTTCTTCCAGAGTGAATCCTGGGTTTTTTGAGTTCTCTTTTGGCCTTGCAAGATCAATCTCCTCATGAGCAACATTCAGGTCTCCACATAAGATGACTGGTGATTTTTCTTCCAGTCCGTTTATGAAATGCAAAAACCCTGCATCCCATTTTTGACGATAATTTAATCTCTTTAATTCATTTTGAGAATTTGGTGTATAAACGTTGACCAAAAAGAAATTATCATATCTTAAAGTAATGACGCGACCTTCTTTATCGTGTTCTTCAGCTCCAATCCCGTAAATGATTTCTAGAGGTTCCGGTTTGCAGAAAATTGCAGTGCCTGAATAACCTGCTTTTTCGGCAGAGTTCCAAAAAGAG
Source organism: Verrucomicrobiales bacterium (assembly GCA_002684575.1). GTDB lineage: Bacteria > Verrucomicrobiota > Verrucomicrobiia > Verrucomicrobiales > DEV007 > EC70. Next base: position 3,470 of record NYVP01000174.1, on the reverse strand, counting down.
TGATGATTTTTTGACCAATTATTATCAACTTGCTCGCTTTTTGCCTTGGTTTCTTGAATGCAGAAAAAATCTGCATCTTGTGCTAAGAAGTATTCAGAAAACCCTTTTTTTTGGGCTGCCCTTATTCCATTTACGTTCCAGGATATGAATTTCATAAAAATTATTAGGCAATTCGAGACTATTACTACTTGAAAAAAAGTCAAAAAGAGTAAACAAATTTCTTTCCCCGTATCGTTTTTTAGGGGTATCCACTCAAAACTCACCCATTAAATCCCAAATCTAAATTAACATGATATCAGTAAAAACCCTCTCCAAGAGTTTTGGACCGAAGTTGGCAGTTGATTCGGTCTCATTTGAAGTGAAGAAAGGTGAAGTGCTAGGTTTTCTTGGGCCAAATGGAGCCGGAAAATCCACCACTATGCGTATGGTTACAGGTTATCTGCCACCAACTTCAGGTGAAGTCGAAATTGATGGAATAAGCGTGGTAGAAAATCCTATTCAAGCTAAACAAAAAATTGGTTATCTTCCTGAGTCTGCACCTTTATATTCAGACATGACAGTTTCATCGTTTTTGTCTTTTGCTGCAGAAATAAGAGGCAAAAAATCAACAGATGTAGAATCTGCGATTGAAACGTGTTTTTTAGAGCCTGTTAAAAACCAAAGCATAGACACCTTATCAAAGGGGTATCGACATAGAACATGCCTTGCTCAATCCATACTTCACGATCCAGAAATATTAATTCTTGATGAGCCAACGGATGGTCTTGATCCTAATCAGAAGCAGGAAGTTAGAAACCTAATTAAAAGAATGGGAGAAGATAAAGCGATTATCTTTTCTACCCATATATTAGAGGAGGTTGAAGCCGCTTGTACAAGAGCGATTATTATTGATCAGGGTAGCGTTGTTGCTGATGGGACCCCTGAGCAACTTAAAGGGAAGTCAAAAGCTGCAGGTCTATTAAGTGTTAGTATAACGGGTATGGCTGGAAGTGGAATTTTATCTGAAATCAGATCCTTGCGTGATGTGACAGATGTTATTGAGCTTAGTTCCACTGATAGCTCATTTAAAGGTATGGTTCATTCTTCAAAGAAAAACAATTCCCTATCTGAGGATGTCTTTAATTTGTGCAAAGACAAAGGTCTGCTTTTACAGGAGTTAAAAATAGAGGAGGGTAGATTGGATGATGTTTTTAGAGAAATAACTGTTGCCGATACAAAAATAGATAAAGAGACTAAAGCTGGCAAAGAGGAAGAGTAATTTATCAACAAAAATCAATTAATTGCATACTTGATATGAACGCTTTAAAAAATATTAGCATTGTATTTAAAAGAGAGCTTAAGGCTCAGTTTAACTCAATGTTGGCTTATGTGTTTATTGTAATCTTCGTATTACTTTCAATGTCCTTAACTTTTTTATTAGATGATTTTTTTGCTCCGAATGCGCAGGATGCATCATTAGAATTTTCATTCTTCCGCTGGCCAATGTGGTTATTAATGTTTCTTGCTCCTGCTGTTGGAATGAGGTTATGGGCTGAAGAGCAAAGAACTGGTACCATAGAGCTTCTTTTGACAATGCCTATATCTGTTTGGCATGCAATTGTTGGCAAATTTCTTGCAGCATTATCTGTCATAACGATTGCCATATTATGCACTTTTCCTGTTGTTTTGACTGTTGCTTACTTAGGTGATCCAGATAATGGGACTATATGGGGAGGCTATATTGCTTGTATTTTTTATGGTGCCGGCGCCCTTGCAATAACATGTGCCGTAAGTGCCTTAACAAGAAGTTCAGTTGCGTGTTTAATAATTGCCTTATCGATTTGCTTTGGGCAATTGCTGATAGCAATACCACCTGTTCTTGAGTACGCTGCCGATAATTGGAATGGTGCCGTTGCGGATGTTCTAGGGTCTCTTGGCACATGGTCTCATTACACCGAAATGAAAAGAGGTGTTATCTCACTTGCAAACGTAGCATTTTATTTATCTATGATAGGTTTTTGTCTTTTTTTAACCAGTGTCGTAATCAAGTCCAAAAGGGCATAAAATTTTTTTGAATATCATGTCTTCCGAAAACGAAAATTTAGCTAAAAGTAAATCCTTAGTTTGGTTGTACTCGGGTATAGGAGTAGTTCTATCTTTTGTGATTTTAGTTGTTCTTAATTTAATTATATCTACTTCAATTCCTATGAAGCTGGATCTAACAGAGGATAAAGTTCATACTCTATCAAAAGGAACTAAAGATCTCCTGAGTGAATTAGATACACCAGTTGTCATGTCGTTCTTTGTTTCCAAGGACAAGGATAATATGCCCCCAGAACTGATTCCATTTACTAAAAGAGTTGAGTCATTATTGAAGCAGTATGAAAGAGGGGCTAATAAAAAATCAATTGAAATTGAAAGGATAGATCCTTCTCCAGATTCTGAAGCTGAAGATAGAGCAAAGTTGAATAATCTCCAAGAGATACCAGGTAGGATGAATGAGCCTGCTTACCTTGGTCTGACTGTGACTTGCCTAGACAGAAAATCGACGATTCCTTTTATTCACCCCCAAAGAGAGCAAATGTTGGAATATGACATATCTCGAGCAATTGTAGAGGTAACTAGAGAAAACTCTCCAAAGGTTGGAATTATAAGCGCTCTTCCTGTTCAAGGTGGTCCTGCCGCTCCTTTTCCTCAACCGGGCCAAGGTCAACAAAATAAGCCGTGGCAGTTTTACACCCAATTGAAGCGTGATTATGATCCTGATCCCACAGAGTTTGGGAGTAATTTAATGGATTTAGGGATGGATGTTGAAGAAATTCCAGAAGACATGGATGTTGTTTTACTCATTCATCCTGCAGGAATTTCTGATCAAGCTCAGTTTGCATTGGATCAGTTTCTATTATCCGGCGGTCAGGTTATCGCTTTTTTAGACTCATTTAGTGCAGTGGCTGCACAATCCCAACCTCAAAGGCCACAGTTTGGTGGTGCACCGCAAGCTCCAGGCATTCCAACATCATCTAATATGAGTAAGCTATTAAGTGCTTGGGGGGTCAGCTTCGAATCTAACCAAGTTCTGGCTGATAGAGCATACGAGACCGCTCAATCTCAAACATCATCAAATCCAGCCATTTTAACCATAACATCAGAAGGGGTTGACGAAGATAGTACCTTGACGACTTCAATTCGTGATTTGTTAATGTATTTTGCCGGAACGTTTTATATTAATGATAAAGACGGAGTTGAAGTAGAAACATTGGTTAAATCTAGTACAAAATCCCAGCTTGTGGATTCCCAAGCGGCTCAATTTAACCCTGATCAAATAGTTCAAACTTTTTCATCATCAGGAAAAGAATACCCTTTAGCAATTAGGTTGACAGGTAATTTCAATACCGCTTTTCCTGAGGGTGACCCCAAAGAGGAAGAAGAGGAAGAAGAGGAAGAAGAGGAAGAAGAGGAAGAGTCTAAAGAAGAGAAAGAAGAGGAAGAAG
>NYVP01000173.1 GCA_002684575.1 Verrucomicrobiales bacterium | reverse complement strand
TTTTAATATTAATTATTTACTTAATCCACACTATCCCCTCGAAAAATTCCTCCAAGCTTTTTCCCAATTTTTGTCATCATATTATCATTTTCCGATCTATCTGAATCTATCATCTGAGCATATCGGATTAGTCCCATGGATGTGGCAAGTTGGGGGTTTTCAAAAGGAGCACTAGCGCCACTCATACTACTTATCCGCGCAAGTGATACTGGTAAGCCTAGAATCTCCTCTGCTAATTTATCAATGCCTTTGAGTTTACTTCCACCACCAGTAAGAAAAACTCCTGCACCGAGAGTATCAAGATCATCATATTTTGTGATTCTGTCTTTGAGTTGTTCAAAAATCTCAGTCGCCCTGGCATTTATAATTTGATTGAGCAATTCTTTATCAATTTCTAATCCTGATGTCAGTGGACCATCCTCCAGAAAAATAGAATCTCCTCCATCATCTTCGACTAGTGCTGATCCGTGTTCTATTTTCAGTTTTTCAGATCTTGTTAAAGGAATTTTCATGACCACTGAAATATCATTAGTAATATGGTCTCCTCCAACTCCAATGCACCCAGATTGCGCTACTGATCCCCCAGTGTACATTACGTAATCTGTTACTCCACCGCCAATATCAATCAAAAGCGATCCACGATCCTTATGCTCCCTTTTGAGCATTACTTGAGCGGCAGCTATAGGGCTAAAAACAACTTCTTCTACATTAATCGGTATTTCCCTAACACAGCGAATCGTATTTTGTAGCCGCGTTTTAATGCCATGAATAATATGGTAATCAGCCTCCACAACTTCACCCTGTCTTCCCACAGGATTTTGTACCTTTTCCTGCCCATCAACATAATAATCTCTAATTATGCTGTGCAAAAACACATTTTCAGAAGGTAACTTAATATCACGGGCAATTTCTCTAACCTCATCAAGGTCTTCCTCAGTGATTTCGTTTATTCCTTCAACTTCAGGAATACGAATTGAACCTTTATTACATAGACTCTCAATATGAGAACCAGAAACAGCCAAATAAACACTACTAATCTCCACGTCAGATTTCTCCTCAGCTTCAACTAGGGCATCATTAAGGCATGTCTGAGCGGTCTCAAAATCAACTATTTCTCCCTTACGAACCCCTCGAGAAGGAGCTTGTCCAACTCCGAGTATTTTAATTGAACCATTACCCAATACCTCGCCAACGACGACACATATAGTTGACGTCCCTATCTCTAAGCCCGCATAGATTTTGGATTTTGCCATCTATTGATAGCGTTCACTAAAGATGCCACTTTAGTCAACACTTAGATGACAATAGAAAGAAAAAAACGTCTAATCATGTCCTTCTAATTCACTATCAACTGGAAGAGCCTTTGGAATTTGAACAGGTTTCTTGATTTTTTTAAAAAATTTTAATTTTTTTTCGCCTTCTTGAGGTTTTGGAGCGGTTCTTCTAGTGACAGGAACAGCTCTAGGGGCAACTGAGTCAGAGACAAAATTATTAGCAAATTTGACAGGAGTATTTTTCTTTACCATGACATTAGCCTCAGCAAGCACTTTCCCTCTTCGAGTGGCTTCAGCAAGTAACAGCTTTAAATCACTAATCTGCCTAGAAATATCATCAAATCCAAAAGTAATTTCTGCGCCAGTATTAAGATAGCCAATAATGGAAAAATCATTTTTTGAGTGAAGTGATCTCAACATAACAGGAGAATCACTAAAATACTCAGAAAATTGCAAAGCAATATCTAGACCTCTTTGGACAGCTATAGTGTTCAGTTTTTTTCCTGGAGTTACGTCTCTAAATTCTGAGGTAATAATGACTGGATAATTTTCAAATCTCATCACCGGCTCTTCTGCTTTAAAAGCAGTACCACTTCGATCTAAAAGCAGGCCACCTAGAATTCTGAAATTGTTCTCTGATATTTCCGGCCCACTTAGCCACGCGATTGGAGTTCTCTCAGAAATCTTAATCGACAAACTCCCAGGCATTTTTCTAATAATTTCAGCGTCTTGAATCATTGGTAGTTCGGAAAGAATTCTCTGTCTGGCATCTTTAATATTAATTCTCAAAATATTATCACCAAGAACGATTCCTGAATTTTTCAATACCCTAGCCTCAGGCAATGCCCCATCGGTCTGATATTTAATTTCAGTAAGAGAAAACTTTGGGCTTTCAAATAAAAAACGATCAACTCCCCTATATACTCCCAAGAGAACCACACAAAGAATTGCGGTAACCACACCCCATTTAAGAAATTTAACTAAAAATATTTTTCTTCGAACACTAACAGATTTCTTAGAATTAACTCTAACATTCAAACTTTGTCTTCGAGATCTTTTCGGTTTATTCTTTGAACCGGCACGCGAACGATTTTTTGTTGATGAAGGTTTTCTCTTTTTCATTTAATTAATATTTTTTTCTTAGCCTCATTGAAAGTTCAGCTATTCTTTCACAGAGATCACCAAAGTTAATCCCATATGCATTTGCCGCTTTTGGCAACAAACTCGTTTCAGTCATTCCTGGTATTGTATTAACCTCAAGAACATATGGTATTTGCTCATCAGAAAGTAATACATCAACTCTAGAATAAATTTCGATACCAAGTGCCTTGTGAGCCTCGAGTGCTAAATCTTTGATTTTGGATGTTATTTCATCATCCAGATCAGCCGGACAAAAATATTGGCTTCCTTGCCCGCCTGAGAGCCATGGATATTTATTATTCATATCATAAAACCCAGATTCAGGTTGAATATGAACTATAGGCAAGGCTTCACCATTAAGAATACCAACTGTTAATTCTTTTCCGGATATAAACTCTTCTACTAGAGCGATTTCATCATATTTGGCGACGTCCTTTATAGCCTCATCAAACTCTGAAGCATCCCTAATAATGTGAACACCAACACTTGAACCTTCCTTTGGTGGCTTTATAACGTAAGGCTCCTTAATAGAGGTTTGTGACTCACCAGAGGTAGAGATAAAATCAAATAAAGGTGTGTTCACTCCATGCTCAACGAAGCTCTTTTTACTCAATAGTTTATCGAAGGCAAGTTCACTACTGCTTGCACCGGCTCCAGTATAGGGTATTCGCCGTTCATTAAGTATTTTTTGTAGGGAGCCGTCCTCACCGAAAGTTCCATGAATCACATTAAAAACCAAATCCACTTCATCTTCAAATTCCAAACTTTCATCTTCTAGGACAACATCAATAACCGCGGCTCCTTTCTCAGCAAGCGCCTTTGATACGCTTTTACCAGAAGCAATGGAAACTTCTCTTTCGGATCCAGGTCCACCCATTAATACAGCAATAGTTTTGTGATCAACTGACATATTTTTTAGTTTTAAAATACAATCTCCTCTTCACCAATAATTTGCACTTCTGTTTCAAGTTTTATCCCTCGAGAATTTAAAGCCTTTTGCTTAATTTCATTTATAACGCTAATGACATCTATAGCCGTGGCTTTCCCATCATTAACTATGAAATTTCCATGAACTTCTGACACTTTTGCGCCTCCAACACTAAAGCCTTTCATATCCATCTCTTCTATCAATTTTCCTGCTGGAATTGATTCCGGGTTTTTAAAAATGCATCCTGCACTAGCTGCAATCGGCTGGCTCTGCTTTCTATTTCTCATAGACTCTTGAGTTAGTTTTTCAATATCCCTGACATTCCCACTAACTCCCTCAAATACCGCAGAAATTGCATAGTTATTATTAAGCTCAGGAACACTTCTATACTCTGACTTTACATCATGAGATGATTTTTCGTAGATCTGACCACTGGAGTCTAAAAATTTGACTGAAACCACTTGATCAAATGTTTCGGTCCCCATGGCCCCAGCATTCATTCTTAACCCTCCACCAACATTACCTGGGATTCCCTCCATCCATTCGAATCCACTAATTTCATGCATTTTTGCGATATTATTTAATTTCTTAAAACGAGCACCCACACCAGCGGTTATATAATTTCCTGAAACTGAAACTTCACTAAACTCCCCTTTTGAGGGATGAATAACAGCACCTTGAATTCCTCCATCACAAATTAATAAATTGGACCCTCTTCCAATAACTCGAACCGGAATATTTAATCGCTCAAAAAACCTTAAGGACTTGGAAAAACTTTCTACAGTTATTGGTTCTACCCAATATTGAGCTGGGCCACCAACTTTCAATGTAGTATGCCTTCTCATGGGTTCATATAATCTGCACTCAGTCATTGGATCATCCAGTTCTCTCCTCAGCTTGTCGATAACCTCAAGATCTCTTGCCAACAAAGAACCGATTTCATGGACATTGCCTGCACCTAGAATTAAGACTTGATCACCGGGTTTTATGTAAGCACCAATTACATGATGTGCAGATTCAAAGCATTGAATTAATTCGACTTCAACGTCTGTACTTTTCCTTATCGATTCAACAATAGCATTTGAGTCGGCGCCTACAATTGGAGCTTCGCCTGCAGCATAAACTTCGGTTATGAAAAGTTTATCGACCCCGCTAAACGCACTAGAAAATTTATCTAGCATAAGTTTCGTTCGAGTATACCTGTGAGGTTGAAATACACAAACAAGCCTCTCTGGATTCAACTGGTTAGCTGTCTCAATAGTCGCTTTAATCTCTGTGGGATGATGCCCATAATCATCAACAATTGAATAATTAGATGATTTATACAGCATATCAAACCGTCTCCTAGCACCTCTGAATTCGGCCATCGATTGGGCTATTCCTGAAAATTCCATACCTAACTCATTAGCAAGAGCAACTACTGCCAATGCATTGAGAACATTATGTTTTCCAGGCACGCCTAAGGTGATAGATCCTAATTTTTTTTCTGCCGCGTAGACCGTAAAATCTGTACTACTCTCTCTAATTTTTTCTATCTCACACCATATATCATCTTTATTATCAAAACCATAAGAAATTGCATTCGAACGCTTTGAACAAAGCCTTTTAGCTTCCAAGTCTTCCGAACAATAAATTATTTTGTTACTGCATTTATTAAGATACTCATCAAATACCAACCTAATTTCTTGGATCCCATCTTTGTAGTAGTCCAAATGATCTTCTTCAACATTTAATAGAATCGCATACTCAGGATTATAATTTATCAATGACCCATCACTTTCATCTCCCTCAGCAACAAAAAAATCACTTTCTGAATTCCAAAATGCATTCATTCCTAAAATAGGAACCTCGGCACCAACATAATGAGAGGGCATCTTCTCTCCTCCTCTGAGCACTTTCGCAGCAAGCGCTGAAGTTGTAGTCTTACCATGAGTTCCGGCAACTATAATACTCTTCTTCTCGGACATTATAGCGGCCAAGGCCTCTGCCCTTCTTATCATTGGAACACCCATCTCTTTGGCTTTATCATAAACAACATTACCCTGTTTTATTGCTGAAGAATAAACTACGAGATCTACCCCATTTACTTGTTCAGGTGAATGAGCACCATAAAAAGTTAGCCCCAATTTGATCAACCTTTCGGTTTCTTTGGTGTCAGCTTTATCAGATCCACTCACAGTGTGGCCAAGACTCAAAAGCAACCCTGCAATTCCACTCATACCGGAACCTGCAACACCAATTAAATGTATTTTAATCGGTGACTTAGTGCCTAAATTCAAAATATCTGACCAGTCTTCTTTCAATTACACAAATTGTTAATTTTATCACATATTTTTTCCGCAGAATCCACTCTAGATAAATTTTTAATAGAGGTTTTCATTTCTCTGTAGCATTTGCCATCATCCTTAAATAGTTCATCTATAAAAGAAAAAAGAGAATCTGCATTAAGTTGCTCCTCTTTGATCAAACGAGCTGCCCCGTTTTTAACATAATAGTTTGCATTTAACGTTTGGTGGTCATCCGTTGCAAATGGATATGGGACCAAAATGGCTGGTATTGCATAAGCAGAAATCTCAGCAAGACTAGATGCCCCTGATCTAACAATTGCCAGATCTGATGCTTCATAAGCTAAATGCATTTCATTACAAAATGGTATGACTTTTGAAATGTCATGATAATTCTCGTAACAACCTATAGTCCTGTCGTAATCGTTAGGGCCAGTGATATGTAAGATTTGCATTCCTGCGTCTTTAATCTTATCAAGATTACGAACGATCGAAGTATTCAAGGCTTGGGCCCCTTGACTGCCCCCCATCACCAAAATAGTTTTTTTATCAGCTCTAAGTCCAAAGTTGGCGATTGCCATACTTCTATCATGAGCTTCTCTTAAAATAGATCTTAATGGAGTTCCTACCACCATTGTTTCTTTGTTAGAAAAATATTTTTCACATGGTGGCATGCCCAAAAGAATATGATCTGCCCAGCGAGCAGCTACACGATTTGCTTTGCCTGGAAAAGCATTCGATTCATGAATAAAGTTTTTAAGCTTATTTTTACGTCCAGCAATCAACGGGGGCACAGAGGTAAACCCACCCATTCCTAGTACAGCATCAGCTCTAAAATCTTTGATAATTTTTTTACTTTTTTTGTACCCCATAAAAAAACCCTTAAAGAATTTTAGCATTTTTGGAGAATGAAATTTCGGCATTCCTATTGATACTAAACATTCATATTCCAAATCGCTATGACCTTCCATGGCTAGAGCATCTATCTCCTTTTGAGATATTATCAGAAGCGGAATCCCTCCTTTTTTTATTAAAGCCTCAGCAACAGCAATGCCTGGAAAAAGATGACCACCAGTCCCCCCGCATGCTATTATCAAACGAACACTCATTAAATTATATTCTTGGTAAGGCCCGATGCCCTTGTAAGAGTTTGGCATCTGGATCAACTACTGGCTCATGGCCCTGTCTGTAAATGTTCAAAATAATACCCACCGCAGCCAAACAGAAGAGCAGATTAGATCCACCATAACTAACGAAAGGTAGAGGCAACCCTTTATTAGGCAGACATCCAGTGGTTACAGCTACATTGAGTAATGCCTGAAGAGATATTAATATAATTAATCCAAAGCCTAGAAGTTTTCCAAACCTGTCAGGGGCAGAGTTCGAAATTGATACTCCAAAAACAAGGATAAGAACAAAAATCAAAACAACCGACAGCGTTATTCTGGCGCCAAGCTCCTCTCCAATCATTGGAAAAATAAAATCAGTATGAGCAAAAGGCATATACATTAATTTTTCTCTTCCTTCACCTAACCCAAGTCCTGAAATTCCACCCTCTCCCATTGCCAATTGTGCTCTCCACTGCTGTAAACCGAACCCAGTTTTGTGTGCTTCAAGGTCTAAAAATGCAATAAATCTTTCAAGCCTATTAGGATTTTGCCAAACAGCCAGTGCCAAAACTGCTAAAGAACCAAACGCACTAACAATGAACATTTTAATATTACTCCCACTGACAAACATCACAATTAGTGATGCACAAATTAATAAGGCAGCAGTACCCATATCAGTTTCAATAGCTATTAGTGCAACTGGGATAATTGCTATCAATACAGGATATATAAATCCAAATTTAATCTCGGATGTTTTTTCGTAATATTTAGAACACCAACCAGCGATCACAAACATCAAAGAAATCTTTGCTAATTCAGACGGCTGAATACGAGCAAAGCTTAATCCAAATGCCTCAAGGCCAATCCATCGTGAAGAGCCGTTAGCAGGTTGAGCTATGGGAGGCACAAAGCATAAGATCAATGCAATAATAGATAAAACAAACCACAGCCATCTTGTTCTATACCAAAAATGATAATCAATGCAGGCCGTCAACGCACATAAAACCAAACCTATAACTAACCATATAACTTGGCGATTAACATCATGATAAATATCAGATCTCTCTGATATGTAGACACTAGTACTTAGGAGCATAACTATTCCTAAGACCAACAAACTGATGATCGATAAACTAAAAATAATTAGACTTCTTTCCCCCATTTAATATAAAGAATAAAGGTAATTAGGGCATACGTAACATTCTTCCAATCCCAAGAGCCCTCGGATTAACACCTGGATTAAGCTTCAGTATTTCATCAACACTCACCCTGTGTTTTTTAGCGATGCCATAAAGAGTATCTCCAGATTCAATAATATATTGAGTATCTAAGTTTCCGTTTTTCACTGAACTATTAGCAATTAATGCTTCAGCTGGAATTTCCCTGACCACTTTAGCAGAAATAACACTAGTCTCAGCAGATACTGGAATTGCTCTAGGTATTATCTCATTTTTAATCTTTTGGTCTGACTTTGAAAGCAATTGAAACCCATCATCTTCATTAACAGGACTTGATAGACCATCATCTTCCACAGTTTCATTACTTTCGTCCTGATTAGCACTCGCTGTTAATTCTTCAATAGATACAAAATCTCCACTTTCGTCTGAAGACTTATCAAGAACAGGATCTTCTCCGCTAATAGACATTTTAGGTTTTGGAATTCTTAAAATTCTTCCACTAACAAGTGGGTGTCCCTCATCTATGAGATTCACTTCAAGAATCTCCGTTCTAGAAACTTTAAAAGATTCTGCAATCGCCTTTATACTATCCCCCTTCTGAACAATATATTTATTAAACTGTCCAGTGCCACTTAGATCACCAGCAAAACGGCGCTCTTTTATTTCTTCATTAAGATCATCATCATTTGCTTTTGATGCTTCGTTTTCTAATGGAATAGCAGATGCAATATTTTCATTTGGTTTAAACATTTCAAATGCAAGTATCCCTCCAACTGCCACAACATGAAGTATTAGAACAACAATAAATGCTCTCGAAAGCTTTATATTAGGAACATCTTTTTTCCAACTTTCGTCTCCTGAGGATTTTAACTTCTGAGTTCTTGCGAACACATCAATCCATGACTGTTTATCAGTTTTACTGTCTGTTTGCCGATTTTTATTTATCATATTATTTTTTGGGTGAATATTTCATAACTGAATTTTTAAATGCATTGCCTCTCTCCTCATATCCATTGAACATATCGAATGAAGACGTACCCGGTGAAAACAACACTACACCTGAGTTCCCAACTAATTTAAGAGCAAGCTCAACAGCCTCATCAATGTCATTTGAAAGATGACAATCTGTTTCACTCTTCCATTCCTCTTCTACTAGAAACTTATTCTCTCCAAAGAGTACAACCGAAGAAACATTTCTTTTTACTGTTTTCTTTATTTCCGAGTAAGAAATTCCTTTATTTTTGCCTCCCGCAATTAAAATAATTTTTTCATCTTTAAATGAATTTAAAGCACTCGCCACCGCATGATGATTTGTTGCCTTTGAGTCATTTATGAATTGAACACCATTCGACTCCCAAACTAATTCACACCTATGTGAGGGCGGTGTATAATCTAATATTGAATCTAGAATCTCGTTACTTTCATATCCATGTATCCTAGCCACAGCAATCGCAGCCATTAAATTTTCGGCATTGTGAAGCCCTCTTAACTTAGTCAATGATTGATCAATTAACTCGCGGTCTAGACTCTTTATTTTTGTTCCATTAAGCCAATAATCATTTAACTCGTCATAGGCTGAAAAGGTAACCGTTTTCGCCTTTAGCCCCTCAATACGGTCATTCCCATTCACTATCGCCCAGTCCTCATTTGATTGATTAACAAAAATCTTCATCTTAGCATTTTTGTATTCTTCAATTGAAGGATATCTATCAAGATGGTCTGAGGCAAAATTAGTCCAAACCGCAATATGTGGGCAAAATTGGTTGATTGCTTCCAGCTGAAATGAACTAATTTCTAAAACTATTGTTGAATATTCTTTATCCTCACTAATTATGTCAGCAAACGGTCTACCGTGATTACCTCCTACTGCTACAGTTCTACCACAACCCTCTAAAATTTTACCTATCAGCTCAACGGTAGTTGTTTTGCCATTGGTCCCCGTGACGCCAACTATTTCTGATTCACAAAAGGCATAAGCGAACTCTATTTCACTAATAATTGTTATACCAGCTTCTCTAAAAGGTTTTACTATTTCCCAATCCAAACTAATCCCAGGACTAATAACAACCAGTTCGTAAGTAGCAGGATCTTGACATATTCCCTCATCACCAATGTAAACCTTGATACCTTCTTCACCTAAAGCATCGGCCTTGCTTACAAGATCATCTGAAAAACCTGTATCAAAAAGATTAACATCTGCTCCCTTATCGATAGCTAATCTAGATGCAGCGATACCACTTTTACCGCATCCTAAAACTGCTAATCTTTTATCTTTGTAATTCAAAACTTATCGTAACTTTAATGTAGCTAAACCTATCAACGCGCATAGAAGCGACAGAATCCAAAATCGTGTTATCACTTGACTCTCATGCCATCCCTTGAGCTCAAAGTGATGATGAATCGGAGACATCCTAAAGATCCTCTTCCCTCTAATTTTAAAACTTAAAACCTGTAAAATTACTGAAGTCGCCTCCATCACAAAAACTCCCCCAACAACAATCAATAAAATTTCATGTTTTGAACAAATCGCTAGGGTCGCAAAAGCACCTCCGAGAGCAAGTGATCCCGTATCTCCCATGAAAACTCTAGCGGGATGACAATTGAACCATAGAAACCCAAGCCCCGAACCCACTAATGCTAGACATACAATTGTTAACTCTCCTGCAAATCTACTATGCGGAATAAGTAAATAATTTTCCCCTAATTGCTGATTGCCTACCAAATAGCATAATGCCGCATAGGCTAAAGCTACAGAAATGGAACAGCCAATAGCCAATCCATCTAGACCATCAGTTAAATTTACAGCATTGGAACATCCAACG
>NYVP01000090.1 GCA_002684575.1 Verrucomicrobiales bacterium | reverse complement strand
CTTTGGATCAAAAGTATCAAGATGTGACATGCCACCTGACATGTAAAGATAGATGACTTTCTTTGCAGGATTTTTCCGCGAAGGTATTTTTCTATCATTTCCACCAGCTCCTAAAAGGTCTTGGTTAAGCAGATTTACACCAAGATAAGCTTGAGCGGCTCTGGCTAAGAAAGCTCTGCGAGTTCGAGGGTTTGATATTTCAGCAGATGAAAACATGTTTAAACAATAAAATATAAACGATTAACTAGAGATTACGCTTAATCTAAGGTAAAAGTAACTCCTCTTAAACAGAAAATCTCATCAAAAAACTCAATAATATAAAGGGATTTTATAATCAAAAGCCAATAGAAGCTCCTCCATCAACTGTTAACAATGATCCTGTTACAAAACTTGCAGCATCAGAACATAAGAAAACAGCCGCATGTCCAACTTCTTCAGGTTTTCCCATCCTACCCATGGGAGTTCTTCCTAAAACCTTTTGGCGACGCGGTTCATCTCCTTTGAATGAATTTAATGCCATTGCGGATTCAATCCACCCAGGAAGGATTGCATTCACTCGAACACCATGAGGAGCAAATTCAGCCGATAAGTTATACACTGCGCCGTGCATCGCTGATTTGGCCATCGAATAAGAGGTCACCAAAGGTAAACCCATGACTGTAGCCATTGAGGAAATCCATAATATTGAGCCGTTAGAATTTTCTATCATCGATGGTGCGAATTGTTTGGTAATTTCTAGAGCACCTCGTATGTGTACATCGAATACACTCATAAATTCGGAATCTTCTAAGTCTAGAAAAGGCTTCTTGCAATTCACTCCTGCATTGTGAACAAGACAAGTAGGCTGCCCATGATCCGAAACAACCTTTTGGGCGAATGAAGGTATTTCATCGAGTTTTGCAATATCTTGGCTGAGATAACTCGATTTCTCGCCAAGCTCCTTACAAGCCTCTTGCAAAACATCTTCTCTCCGACCTACTAATATCACTTTTTCAGCACCTGCCTCAAGCATACACCTAGCAATACCAAGGCCAATACCAGTCCCTCCTCCAGTAATGAGAACAGTCTGATCATTCATACTATATGGATTTTTCATTTTATATTATGTTTTTGTTAGTTTCTAAACTTTTCTACCGAACTCCTGCATACATTCATTTTTTATCGTTGTACCCGCACCAGGCATCTGAGGATACTCAAAATATCCAGAATTAATTTTTAAGGGCTCTTCGAAGCAATGCGTAATCCATGGAATAAATTCTAATAGCTCTATGCTTTGATGAGCAATACTCATATGAATTTGCGTTTGAGCCATATCACCGGCATGGGGTGTTACTGGAAGCTCATGCTCGTAAGCCAAATCACAAACATCAAGAGCTTCAGTAATACCACCCAATCTAGTTGCATCGGGTTGTACATATTTGACACCACAAGAAGAAATAAATTCATTGAAGTGAGCAAAAGAGTACAGCATTTCTCCAAGGGCTATTGGCGTTTCAATTATCTCTGCAAGCCTACAATGACCCGCAACGTCATCATGCCAAAGAGGTTCCTCTATCCAGGTGACATCATAATCTTTTAAATATGACAAAGTTTCTATATTCTGGGGTATCCTCCATCGCCCATTGGCATCAGTCATAATCCGCACATTCTCACCAAAAGCCTTCCTAACAGCTTCAATCCTAGCAATATCTTCATTTGGATCAGGCTTGCCAACTTTCATTTTTATACTCTTGTAACCCTCCTCTTGAGTTAATCTCTTAACGTCATCAACAAGCATATCTTGACTAAAATTAAGCCATCCGCCATCGGTGTTATAAGCTTCGACCTTTTTTCCACTAACTCCTCCTAGAGTTTGCCAAAGAGGTTCCTCACGATACTTACTTTTTAAATCCCACAAAGGTATATCAACAGCCGCTAAAGCCATTGTAGTTATTCCTGCCCGGCCTACCCACTGAAGCGGAGGATTATGCGCCAGTTTTTTCCATAACTTACGAGGATCATCAATTTCTTCACCTATCAACAACTCAGCATAGCAATTTGAAATGCAATCAGTAATTAGACGATCACTATCAAGATGAGCATGTGTTCCGGTAAAACCATACCCAACATGTTCTGAATCAGTCATTATTTTCACACCCGGCATACCCCAATGGGTAATTGAATGTGTACTGTCAGCAATTCTGTTTCTTGTTACAGGTACATGGAGAATGAAAGTTTCAAGAGAAGTAATCATTATTACAGACCAATTAGTAGTATCTTTTATCCAAATAATTGATAATGAACTTTAGAGGATTCAGTACCCGTAAGCCTTTGATCAAGGCCTTGAAATCTGTAAGTTAATTTTTCATGATTCATCCCGAGAGCATTTAGAATGGTTGCATGCATATCCCTTACCAAGACAGGATTTTCCTTGATGTAATAACCAAATTCATCGGTACTACCATATGAAATNCCTCCTTTGATTCCACCTCCTGCCATCCATATTGTATAGGCCTCTTTGTGGTGATCCCTCCCTGCTCCAGCTATTTTTGCACCTTGAAACATTGGAGTTCTTCCAAATTCAGACCCCCAAACGATTAGAGTTTCTTCGAGTAAACCCCTCATCTTTAAATCCTTAATTAAGGCAGCTATTGGACGATCAATTTCTTTAGCTTTATTCTTTATTCCAGACTGAATATTACCGTGGTGATCCCAACTTGAATTAAATAATTCAACAAATCTAACGCCTTTTTCGACAAGTCTGCGAGCTTGAAGGCAATGATTCGCAAATTTTCCATTACCATACATATCTCTGATGGATTGAGGCTCCGATCCAAGATTCGTCAATTCAGGAACAGATGACTGCATCTTAAAAGCGAGCTCATACTGCTCCATTCTTGTTATAATTTCAGGGTCTCTAGTATTTTCATACTCAATCTGATTTAGCGCATTAATCGCCTCTATGACTCGCTTTCTTTTAATCTCGTCAACACCTTTAGGGTTAGAAAGAAAAAGGACCGGATCACCACTACTTCTAAACTCAACACCTTGATGTACACTTGGAAGAAACCCATTATTCCATAAAGTGGCACCTGCCCCGGGAACATTTCCTGACACCATGACAACGTAAGCGGGAAGATTACTTGATTCAGATCCGAGTCCATAAGTCACCCATGAGCCAAGGCTTGGACGACCAATTCTGTTAAGACCGGAATGGAAAAACATTTGCGCCGGACCATGATTAAAATCGTCAGTCTTCATAGAACGGATAATAGCTATCTCTTTACTTACAGATTTGAGATGAGGAAGGACCTCTGATATTTCTTGTCCCTCATTCAACTTTTCAAATTCAAATGGAGAAGCCATCATCTTTGGATGACCTCTTAGAAAAGCAAATCTCTTACCTTCAATAAATTCATCAGGCGCCGGTTTCCCGTGATACTCTTTGAGTTTTGGCTTCGGATCAAAAAGGTCTAACTGCGAAGGAGCACCGACCATATGCAAAAAAATAACTGATCTTGCTGTAGGTGCAAAATGAGATGACGAAGTAGAGCGATTGTCTGACTCTTTTTTTACATTTTCCTCAGCCAGTAGGGAATTAAATGCAGTTGAACCCACGCCAAGTACTGAAGAACTCCTTAGAAAAGCTCTTCTTGTAATAAAACGCTCTAATTCAATGAGGTCCATTTTAACTACCAATCTNACTTTATTTAGTTATCGTTTCATGCAGGTTTAGGATTGTAGTAGCAATCTCAAACCACGCGCTTTCTGATGATCCATCGGTATCTAAGGCCGTAAAGTATATTTTTTTTAAAGCTTCCAATTCCCTACTACCGGGAGACCTTGAAAGTGCTAACCGAAAGGCATGATCTAATTGCTGGGTTGTATCCATCTCAGAAGTCTCTTTCATAATACGCCGAGAAAAAGCTTCTGCCATTTCTACGAAAACTGGATCATTCAGAAGAGTAAGAGCTTGTAATGGGGTATTACTTGCCTCACGTTTAACGCTGCATGCCCCTCTGGTNGGGGCATCAAAATTAGCAAAACTTGGGTAATGTGCTGATCGACGCCAGATTGTGTATATACCTCTTCTGTAAAGGTCTTCTCCCTCAGAAACATAATAATTATTGTCTACTTCCCCAATAACACGCCAAAAATTATTGGGCTGNTTTGGCCGAACTGGCCGACCAAACATTTTCTTAGAAAGAAGCCCAGATATAGNTAGCGCGTTATCCCTTATAAGCTCAGCAGGCANACGGTTCCTTGGTCCTCTAGAGTAAAANTCATTTAATGGATCCAGTCTTTGAGCGTCAGCATTTAATTTGGAAGACTGGCGATAAGTAGATGATAAAACAATTCTTTTAATAAGTTTCTTCATTGACCAGTGATCGGTTGACTGAAATGTAACTGCGAGCCAGTCAAGAAGATCAGGATGAGTTGGGGCAACACCCTTGTATCCAAAGTCCTCAATAGATGTGACTATTCCCCTGCCAAAAAGCTCATTCCAAACTCTATTTACTGCAACACGCGAGGTTAATGGATTATCCTTAGAAACTATCCAACGNGCTAAACCTAGTCTGTTTTTTGGAAAGTCTTCAGNAAAAGACGGTAATAATNATGGTGTATTAGCGACCACCTCGACTCCAGGATTTGTGAAATCTCCTCGGAGTAATACACGAGTCTTACGCTCTTGAGTCATTTCCTTCATAACTCTAGATGTGAAGCCAATTTGGAACTTACCTCCTTTGGCACGGCTTTGGTTTTTTGTTATCTTAGCCTTCAGTGACGNAAGAACCCNAGCCGATTCGCTTTTCTTAAAAAATACCTTATCAATAGCCAGCGCATCTTTATATGAAATATCATCACTTTTTGCTAACTTAACTTCTTTGGGGTGTTTCTCTTTTAATTGAATAAGTTTTTCATCAGATAAAGTATCACAAAGCTCTTTAACCTTCGTCACGTATTCTGATTGATTAATGGATGCCGACTCTTTAGCTCTTTTNCTCTCNATTAATTCTGCATCTGACAGTGACACTTTTATATCCACTCCGGAATAATCCATAGATGCATCGTTTCCGTTAGGTCGTCGTTTTCCTTCAATTGGCGTATTATTAAAAAAGGCGAACATAGAGTAATAATCCTCAATTGAAAACGGATCATGCTTGTGATCATGACACTGAGCACACTCCATTGAAGTTCCAAGCCATACCGTAGCTGTTGTATTAACTCTATCTACAACTTGCTTAACCCTATCCTCTTCAGGGTCAGTTCCTGCTTCAAGGTTAAGTGTAGGTCCACGATTAAAACCAGTAGCTATTTTTTGACTTTCAGTTGCGTTAACAATCAAATCACCCGCAAGTTGTTCAATTGTAAACTGATCATATGGCATGTCTGCATTGAGCGAACGAATTACCCAATCTCTATATGGCCAAACGTTCCTAAAGCCATCTCTTTGATAGCCATCTGAATCAGCATATCTGGCAAGATCAAGCCAGCTAATAGCCCATTTTTCACCAAAATGTTTTGAACTTAATAACTTATCAACAATTTCACTATAATGATTAACGGATGGATCGAGTAAAAATGAATCAACTTCATTCAAGGAGGGAGGAAGACCCACAAGATCAAGGTAAAGTCTCCTGATCAATCTTTCAGGAGACTGAGTATTACTTTGCTTCAATCCATTTCTTTCCATCTTAGAAAGAATAAAGAAATCAATTTCATTCGTTACCCAATCATGACTCTGTATTTTAGGTATTTCTGGAATCTTTGGAGTTTTATACGACCAATGATTTTCCTCTGCCGTCACAAAACTGACAGCTAGAAGGATTAGCCACAAATGCCGCATTCTTTAATTAAACCATTATTATTTAACTTTTAAAGTTCCAAACATCACTTGGCCATGACCTGGATAAGTGCATACGTAAGTATAATCACCTGCTTTTGAGGGAACTTTCATATAAAGAGTGTACTTTCTTCCTGGAGCAACCTGAGGAGTTGAAGCAATGACTTCTGGAATATCAGGCACAAAATTTTGCTCTATTGCTTTAGGTCCAATTGTAAGAGCGGAAGCAACAACTTTCTGCCTACTACCGGGTGCACATACTGCTAAATTATGCATGAGCCCGGTAGGATCATTATTGATAAATTCAATACCAATCATTTCTCCAGCTTTTGCTTCTAGTTTTTCGATATCAAATTTCATTTCTGGCTTAGCTCCAACTTTAAGAATCCTAGCATCCTCAAAACCCTCCGGGACAAGCGCTATCTGTTTCTTACTTAAAGAGTCCATTTCAGCTCGCAAATTTGCATCTTGAATTTTACTAAGTGATTCATTTCTAAAATTATTTAAAAATCCCTCAAAGCTGGCACCACCCTTAAAGTTTCTGGATTTAGCATACCAACTAAAGAATTGCTTTCTGAGATTTTCATTCCAGCCCTCTGAAACATTCTTTAGAGCATATGCATACCATATCTGCTGTCTTTGTGGGTTATTTGCTTTCTGATTTTGGAAGGTTCTACCGTACTGACCTGAACGAGCCAATAACTTATCGTCAAATTCGATCTCTTCCAATCCCGCAGCATCTTGATTCATCAAAGGAATTGTTTTTGTAAGAACATCACCCGCTTTCAAATATACCAACATAGCCACTAGCTCTCTATTCATTGCATCAGTTGATGCGGGATACAGAGGACTGATAGCTTCAGCAATTTCTTGTGCAGTCTCATCATCTGGACCGCCCATTCGAATGAAAGTTAATCCCATAACCCTCAAAGCTTCGAGCTTCTGGCTCTCAGACATTTCAGATACTGTTAAAGTTGAAAGAGAACCAAGAATATCGTCTTTCAAAGCGGCATCACCTTGTCTAGAAAGTGCTAAAAGAGCTGAAAGTGAAGTTTGCGTATCTTCTTCTTCGAGTGCCTTTTCTTGCCACTCAACAACTGGTTGATGCTCAAGGGCAACACGAGCGGCATATCTGATGTAGCGATCCGCATGACCAAGGTTTGGCCAAATCTTGTCGACAGCCCCTTCAACAGCTTGACCGTGATAAACGGCCATTGATCTTCTAATTTCTCTTAGCTTTGTTTCAGAAGAACCTTTGGCTTTGATGGGAGCAATCGAATCACTGCCGGAATATTTTACACGGTAAAGAGCTGATTGAGTTCCCCGTCCACCAACAGCAAAATACATATTACCGTCTTTTCCAATTACTCCATCAGTGACATTCAATGGAACACCAGTAACAAACTCTTCTTTTTCAGCGCTGTAGGAGGAGCCATCTTGTTTGAGATGGATTGCATAAATAGTTCCATAAGTCCAGCAGAACGCATAAATAGCATCTTGATATTTCGCAGGAAATTTGGACCCTAAACCAGAAATCACACCAGTCGGACAACCAGGACCTATGTCTAAAGTAGGAGGAAGAACATCTGGATACCACTCGGGGAATTTTCCAGTACCAGTTCTCCAACCAAACTCTGAACCACTCGTGACATGATAAATTCTTGTTGGACGATACCAGGGTGTTCCACTATCCCACTCCATATCTGAATCATAGGTAAACATTTCTCCATCTTTATTNAAGGCAATATCGTAATGGTTTCGATATCCTGCAGAATACAAGTGAAATGACTTCCCTTCGGGGTCTGTACGAGCAATCCAACCACCCGGTGCTTTGACGTTTCTAGCATGGCCTCTGGCATCCGTCATTCTTGGTAACAACTGATCTTCCGCGTAGTTCATTTTTAGAGCCGAAGTCTCAGGCTTTGGCACTGTGGTCATATTTCCTCCAATAACAAAAAGATGTTTGCCGTCAGGTGATAAGGAAACAGCATGAGGACCATGCTCACCTCCTCCGTTGAATCTTCTAAGCTCTTGAACTTTATCTAGAACATCATCACCATCAGAATCANTAATTCGATACAGACCTGAACCGGGTTTTTGTCCATTAGTGCAAGCGTATAATGAATCAAATGCCCATAACAAACCATGTGCACCAGAAACAGGAACTGGGACTTTTTCAATTACAGGCTCCTCAGAAGTAAGAGTAATTCTAAAGATACCCTGACCTCCCTGATCTCCACAATAAAGTCTGCCTTTTGAATCAACTGCCATTGATACCCATGAGCCTTGTTGACCCTTTGGAACGTTATAAATTTTTTCTACTTCGAATCCTTTAGGATGAACTTTTGCAACACCTTTCGCGGCAACCGCAACAGGAATGCCGGGTTTCTTTGAGAACACATCTCCCCAAGGAGAATCACCCATTTTACCTGCAATTACAGCATTTTTCCAACCAGTTGTATCAACACTAGGAGCTAACCAACCATCAGTCTTTTTACTGTTCACTATCCATTCGTTATCGCTAACTATGTTTCTGATAGATCCATTAGCTGAGACCAATTTGATCTTTGCCGCCAGTCCAGCTACTTGTCCCTCGTTGCGAGCTTCTACCGCAAGGACATTGTCACCGTTGTGCAAATATTTTTTTATATCAAACTCATAATGAGCCTCCCACTGATTCCCTGAACCAACTTTCTGACCATTAACATATGCCGTGAATCCATTATCACATGTAATGCTAAGCTTAGAGGACTTGAGTGGCGAGTTTAACGTCCACTGACGCCTTGCATAAATAGTCTCTGTGCCTGCACTCTTATTTTTCCAAATCCATTTCACTCTTGGATTTTTAACCGCATTCACTAAAAACACATTTTCTGCGATCCGCGGGTTTAGATTCTTTGATGTTTTCTTGTCCTTTCTTACTAAAGAAATATCTTTAACCTCGAGCCTCATAGGTCCTCCCGCATGCAACTGAAGAGCAATCACACCTGTGCTAGATTTTTTACCATCTTCATTATCTTCGATATCAACAGTAACTTTTCCATTAACCATATGGGTCAGCTTGTTGCCAATAGCTGAAATTTTGAATTCATTCCAATCCGCAAGGTTGTCAGTTTTTTCTTTGTCGGGATTACCAGTTGAAGTTCTCTTACCCTTAGAATCAATGACTACATTTTGACCTCTTTGAGCAATAATTCCGCGTCCTCGTTCTTCATACATCATACCGAGATAATTAGGTGCAGGATGCATATCCATTTGATAGCCACCAACAGACCATGTCTTTTCATTGAGAACCTTGGATCGGTATTGAATTCCTGAATTATTATTACCCTTAACTCTTGCTTTTAGAGTTAATTCAAAATCTCCGAGATTCCCACCTTCCCAAATCAGAAATGTATTACCAGGGGTCTTTTTTTGATTTGTAGTCTCTCCTACAATAATACCATTTTCTACTTTCCAAAATTCTGGATTACCTGTCCAACCANTAAGGTCTTTGCCATTGAAGAGATTTTTCGACTCAGCACCACAAAGTACACTGAGATTTAAAAGAGTGAATAAAGTGAGAATTTTCTTTGCCATAAAATAAATAATTTAGAGTAAATCATATAACGATGAGCCTCCTACGTAAAGGTCGTTTGCCCAATAGGAAACTATGTTTAATATGCCATTATGAACAAAATTCTCACAATCTTTTTGTTTTCAATACAAATATTACAATCCTCAGCTGAAAAAGCTCTCCACATAGGGGCTTGGTCTCAATTTTCAGAAGTTGCCGGCAAACCTAAGAGATACCTCACGGAAGTTCCTGAAAGTGCATCAGTCAAAACACTACTTCTTCCTTCAAATGCACCCAATATTATCAAAGTCCTTGTTGATAAAAAGGTTTCACCATTTGAGCATGATCAAAAATTAAATCGTATAGCAATTGAATTAGATAGAAATAAAAAACGTTTAATTGAAGTTGAAACTGCTGATAACTCTAAGCAGCTTGGTGATGGACGAATTATTTTTTCTTCAATTGATGCGAAGATCAAAGGGAATACAGCAAAGCTCGAAAAAAATCCTAGTAATTATCGAATCGGTTTTTGGAACAACCTAAGCGACTCTATATTTTGGAACTACAAAGCTACAAGATGGGGAATGTATGATGTAGAATTGACTTACTCACTGGAATCTAAAAAGTCAAAAATACATATCCAGATTGGAGATAAATCGATTAATTCAGAAATCCAAGCAACCAACAGCTGGTACAAATATAACACTGTAANGTTAGGTAAAATATATNTTCCAAAAAGCGGGCAATATCTTATTGCCGTGAAAGGTGTCGAAAAAGAAAGTGCTGCTGTTATGAATTTCAAATCCCTAGTTCTTGTTCCGACTTCAGAAGGAAAAGAAATCATTCAGTCAGGTCGTAATATATCACTTCACTCAAGAGACTCNAAAGTAAATGGTNTCACTTTGCGGTATGAGCCTGCTCAAAAAAAACAATGTCTTGGATATTGGTCAAATCCATCTGACTGGGCGTCATGGGATTTTATTGTTAAAGAACCAGGTGATTATACGGTTACTGTTCGCCAAGGNTGTGGAAGAGGGCATGGCGGGAGCAAGGTGTCTATCATTTCAGGGACTCAAAAATTNATATTCAATGCTGAAGACACCGGAGGATTTCAAAACTGGAAAAACATCGACATAGGCTCAATAAAATTAAAAGAACCCGGTTTAAACATATTAGAAGTTAGACCGTTAGACAAAAAGAGCGTTGCGGTGATGGATATTCAAGAAATCATCCTTACCAAAAAGTAAATCATTATTTATTGATTTGGAGATTGATCTTCTTGAAGTTCAATAATTCTCTTTTTCANGCCTTCTACTTCAATTGTTAATTCTTTGATCTGAGATTTCGAAGTTTCCAAATTATTAGTTATCTTTTGTTTATCAGCCAATTCTTTTTCTAATAACTCTTGAATCTGGGATTTTTCACTTTCCATTTTTTTGACTTTTTCTTCGTGNATCTTCTGCAGAGATTTCATGAGTTCCTGCGAATCATTNAGANCAACTCTTAAGTCTGAAATCTCCTTAGAAAGGGATGTGATTTTTTTGTTAGAACCCTCAATTTCTTCCTCTGATTTTTTTAATAATTCATTAGATTTGGCGTTATCCAATTTTAGTTTTGATATCAAACCCATTAAATCATCAGANCGTTTCAACAGAGCATTTTTTTGATTATCAAAACTTTCTTGGCTAAGCTGCATCTGCCCAGCCATTTTTTTTATTTCAGTAACTTTCTCTTGGAGCCGATCGTTAGCTTTTTTTAATTCTAATCTTTTCACTTCCTGGGCATTGAGTGCTGCAGCTTTGGCTTTTCGCCGTTCATCACTTAGTGTACTTGTAAGCTTNAGATTATCTTGATNAGCTTTCGCAATTTTATTCTCTTGTTCNTTAATGTCTTGTTCTTTAAGAGCTAGAGTTTCCTCAAGNTTAGCCTTCTGTACTTTTACCTCACTTAATTGAGAAGCCTTTACAAACATCCAAATGATAAAGGCTATTAGAACCACAGAAGAAAGAACACTATAGACTGGAAATGAACTATTTTTTAACTCATTAATATTATCTGTTTTTTCCGATGTAATTTCACTTTTACTACCCCCCATTTCATTAGCAGGTTCATCATCTTGTTTGTCTTCAGACGTAAGCTGTATTTTCAAAATTTTCGGAGCTAAGAGAAATTGGCCAGTGGTCCAAATTGTGAATGGATTATAAATTAATTCATTTTCCCCATTTTCTTCATTGAGCACACTGCTAAATGCCTCTTCAGGAATTGATTCTATAGGCTCATCAGAATCAGCAATAAACTTTTGCTCGATACACCAAATTGAAAAGGCTTTTGATTGAGGCAATCTGATTAACTCTGTTTTTTCATCAGATTCAATCTTTGGCTCAATAATCATAGAGAGACTTTCCCCCCTTTTGATTGAATCAACCCAAACCGTAAAAGGCTCAGATCGATCGAGTTTTATCATCCTAATATCTCCAGTTTTACGCTCATCCCAAATCTTTGCAAACCATCCTCCCTCAGGTCGACTTATTGCTTTGGGTATTTTGTTGTTATCTTCTTCTCCTACTGGTCTAGCCATATTAGTAATGATGGTATTTAAATTGATCTGATTATTCCACAATTTATACTTTAATAAAGCCAGATCGTCAGACACATTCAACAATTGATAAAATCGGAGGCCATGCCAATATGTGGACATCCATAAGTGTTGCAAAGCTAAAATAACGCCACAATTATGTTACTTGTTATCGATAACTACGACTCTTTTACTTATAATCTGGTTCAGTATTTTGGTGAACTTGGCGCGGTAATGGAAATTCATCGTAATGATGAAATATCCATCAATCAGATAAAAGAGCTAAATCCATCCAAAATATGCATCTCTCCAGGGCCGTGCACTCCAAAAGAGGCAGGTATTAGTTGTGATGTTATCAAGGAATTCGGTGAAACCATACCTATCTTGGGTGTTTGTTTAGGTCACCAGTGTATTGGCCAAGTATATGGTGGAAAAATTATTCGTGCTAACAATCTAATGCACGGAAAAACGTCAATGGTAAAACATGAGGGTAAAGGCGTCTTCAAAGGGATGCCAAATCCTTTTGAGGCGACTCGATATCACTCTTTATTGATAGATAAAACGACTGTTCCTGGGTGCCTTGAAATCACATCCGAAGCTGTCACCGATGAACAAGAAATAATGGGCGTACAGCACAAAGAATATCCAGTGTATGGAGTTCAATTTCATCCGGAATCGATTTTGACCGGTGAGGGTAAAAAATTATTAAACAATTTTCTTCAGTTTTAGATCATCAAAAACTGTTTATGAATCAGTTCTATAATCAATTTGATATAACCCCTAGATATGGGACTGAGAGTGATCGACCAGACGATTACAGAACACCATTCCAGATTGACCGCGATAGAATTATTTACACACCTGCTTTTAGAAAACTGCAAAGTAAAACTCAAGTTTTTCTATCTGGCGAATACGATTTTTATCGAACTCGCCTTACACACTCTTTAGAAGTAGCTCAGATTGGAAGGTCGATTTGTAACAGATTAAAAAGAAAAAGTGATTACTTAAACGACGAGTATTTTATAGACCCCGATCTTGTGGAAGCTTCATGTCTCTCTCATGATCTAGGTCACCCCCCATTTGGGCATGCCGGTGAAAGAGTACTTCACAATATGATGTTCAAAATGGGTGGTTATGAGGGAAACGCACAAACGCTAAGACTCTTAACAGAAACTATTTGGGGCAATTCTGGAATGAATCCAACACGAGCATTTCTAGATTCAACTCTTAAGTACAAAACTTTATTGAAGGAAAAACCTGATTCTCCAAATCACTTTATCTATGACTACCAAGAAAATCACCTAGATTTTGTTTTCGATGGACTCAATGAAATCATGGATTACGCCCCTGGTTCCGATAGAAATGGTTTTAAATCTGTTGAGTGCCAAATAATGGATTGGGCTGACGATACTGCATATTCACTCAATGACATCATTGACGGCACCAATGCAGGATTTATTAATTCAGAAAACCTTGAAAAATGGGCCGAGAAAAATGAACTCGATGAAATAGATACTCTTAACGTCGAAACAATTTGTCGTGCTATAAAAAGAAAACGACTGGAGCCGCTGATGGGGCGAAAGGTTGGGGACTTTATAGCGTCAGCGAATTTAGAGGAAGCGAGCGAAAATTTTATGGCAAAAAAAACATGTCGGTATCAATACAAACTTCATGTTGAGAAAGAAATCACTAGGGAGTCAAAACTTTATAAAAAAATTGCCCTCGACTTAATTTTTAAGTCACCTCAACTTCAACAGCTTGATTACAAAGCCTCACGAATTCTTGGAGAACTCTTCAAAATATTTTTTGAAAATTATGTATCAAAAGAAATTAAACCTCTATTTCTTTTGGGCGCAGATGCTGAAGCCTTATTAAATAAAGCTGAAAAGGATGATCAAAAGTCCCGAATAATTAGCGATATTATATCTGAAATGACAGATAGACTAGCTGTCAGAACTTATAGAAGGTTGATTGATCCAAACTTTGGATCAATCATGGATCTTGTATAAAAATTCGTGTATCTTTGATGTTAAAATCTCATTTTAACAATCATTATTGTGAAACATTTTATACCATTCACTCTTTTTCTCCTCACAAACTTATCTTTAATTAGAGCTGAAATCATTATTAATGAAATTCATTACAACAGTGAACCAAATAACAATCTCAATGAGTTCATTGAATTATACAATTCTGGCACTGATACCCTTGATTTATCAGGATGGTTTTTCTCGGATGGAATCAATTTTCAATTTAATGAAGGCGCGTTGATTGAGGCTAAGAGCTTCATTGTTATAAGTGAGGATCCTGAAAGTCTTCAGAATACTCTTGGCGCTTCCTCTCTAGGACCATATACTGGAAATCTTGGTAGCGGTGAACGGATAGAGTTAAGAAAAAACGACGGCACAATCGCTGATTCCGTTGACTACAAATCAAAATTCCCTTGGCCCGTTGGAGCAAATGGCACTGGAGCCTCAATGGAACTAATCAACCCATCGTTGGATAATGATTTGGGTGGTTCTTGGCGAAGTTCATTGGTCCCTGGAAAGCTTCCTGAACTAACTTTAATGAAAGCNAGTAGTGATGGCTGGAAATGGAGACCCGGATTAACAGAAGCTTCAAACCCAATCGATCAATGGAGAACAAAATCTTTCCAANTAGACGANACATGGAATGATGCCGCATTACCAATTGGCTATGGCAGCGTTAGAGGATTAACACTGGCGACCCAAATCGAGGGGATGCGCAATTCCTTCACTTCAGTTTTTTTACGCAACAAATTCAATGTTTCCCCAGGAGAAATACCACAACAACTTCAAATACGTTACTCAGTCGATGACGGAATGATCTTATGGATTAATGGAAAAGAATGCCTAAGATATAATGTCAACGAGGGAGAACAAACCGTAGCAAACACTGCAAGTAGAAATGGCCAAGAGGGAGTCTGGAGAGAAACCTTAGTTGAGGGAGTCTCATCGTATCTCAATGAAGGTGAAAACTTAGTCGCNGTTCAACTATTTAATGTTAGCACAAGCAGCAGTGACCTTGGAATCGATTTAGAAATAATCCGACCAAGCAGAGGCGAAAATGAACCTCCCAGACCTTCTCCTGGATCACAAAATACAACACTCACAAGCAATGCTATTCCTCTAATCAGACAAGTAAAACACTCTCCAGAATCACCAAAATCTGGCGATGAAACAACGATAAGCGCCAAAGTTACAAGTTCATCGGGAGTNAAATCAGTAAAACTTGAATATCAAATCGTTTCGCCNGGAGAATACATCCCGGCTTATTTGGCAAAAACAACCAGTCAGTTAATTTCGCGACCAAACTCCGAAAGAGTAATCAACCCTGCGTATAATGATCCTGATAATTGGCAAACTGTTATAATGAAGGATGATGGTCTAGGAATAGATTCCTTATCAGATGATGGTATTTATACAGCAAAATTACCAAGTCAAGATCACAGAACACTTGTTAGATATAGAATAATCGCTGTAGCTAATGATGATAGCAAAATTCAAGTTCCCCATCTTGATGATCCTACTCTTAATTTTGCCTACTTCGTTTATAATGGCGTTCCTGATTATGTCGTTCAAAAAAGCAGAACCTTTCCAACTCCTCATACTTACTCATCTGCCTTAATTAATTCAGTTCCTGTTTATCATGTTTTGACTGATTCGAATGACTTCGATCAAGCTGTTGCTTACAATAGTCGGGATCATATTAGTAGAGATAATTATGATGCTAGAAGTGCGTATAATTGGAATTGTACTTTTGTTTATGAAGGAAAGGTTTATGACAATATCCGTTATCGTCTAAGACAACGTAATGCTCGTTATTCTGGAAACGGTAGAAGAAGTTTTAAATTTAGATTTAATATTGGCCAATACCCAAGATTCCATAANAACGATGGCGACGAATACAAATCTGAATGGAAATACCTAGCAACTCATAAAATGAGGGGCTCAAGAGGTAATCATACTTGGGGAATGGAACAAGCTGCTAACCATATATTATGGAATATGACAGGCACTCCCGCACCTTATACTCACTGGTTTCACATGAGAGTNATAAGGGGTAAAGATGAGGCTCCTTCTGGAGCTAACGGCCAATATCAAGGTGATTATTATGGGATGCTCTTAGCTATGGAAGAATTTGACGTTCGATTTTTAGAAGCTCACGGAATGGAAAAAGGAAATCTCTACAAATTGATAAGTGGTAGAACTGATGGAGTTTCCGTCAGACGATACTTGGCACGTAATGGCGTCGATGATGGTTCGGATTTTAAAAATATTATATTTCAACTCAAGCCGAACAAATCTGATGATTGGTTAAACCAATATGTAAATTACGACTCATGGAACAAATACCATGCAATTGTGGATGCGGTCCGTCATTATGACGTGCAACCAAACACTAGTGAACACCTCAAAAATCGAGCATTTTATTTTCAGCCTTCGACTGATTCCAATTACGGTAAACTTTGGGTNCTTCCTTGGGATTCGGATACTAGTTGGGGACCAAATTGGAACGGTGGAGAAGGATTTTGCAAACAAGCTATCTATGGCACTAATCCACCCAGGTCCGAATTTGATAAAGAATACAAAAATACAGTTCGTGAGATCAGGGATCTTATTTGGAATGAAGAACAAATAAATGTCTTGCTAGATCCATTGGCGGCAAAAATATCTGGTCTTGTTCATGCAGACAGGGACCGCTGGGTAGGTGCTGTAGGCGGCAGTGAAAGTCCACCTACTTTAGAAAGCGTTGTAAACGATATGAAAAAATTCGCTTTTATTGGCGGATCATGGGTCGGTGGTAATGACGGCAATATGGATTCTATTTCTCGTGACAGTGGTGTATCTGGCCGATCGGGAAGAGATGCTTACCTTGATGCTCTCTCTGCGGACAACTCTATACCAAGAACACCTGTCATAAATTATATTGGGAAAGATCAATTCCCTCAAGGTGGCCTCGTCTTTAAAAGTTCATCATTCTCTGATCCAAATGGCTCCAACACCTTCGGCTCTATGGAATGGAGAATTGCTGAAANAAGTAAAGGTGAAATAANTTTTCTACCTCAAGGTTCATCATGGAAGTATCTTGATGATGGCAAAGATCTAGGGACTCTTTGGAAAGATAATGATTTTGACGACTCAAATTGGTTAATTGGGAGTACACCTGCCGGATTCGGAAGCATCNTAAATACTCCTATAGAAACAACCTTGGATTATGGCCCTCAGCCATCAAATAAACACCCAACTTATTATTTTAGGACATCTATCAATATTGATGATCCAAAAGAATTTAGTAATTTCAAATTTAACCTTCATGTTGATGATGCAGCCATAGTTTATATCAATGGAAATGAAGTTATAAGGGATGGTTTTCCAGAAAACGCGTTAGTAANCTATCAAACCTATGCGCCATCAAGTGGAAAGGAAGGCGTCTTTGACACTTTTGAGGTTAGTTCAGACNCATTTTACTCTGGTGAAAATTTGATAGCCGTTGAATTGCATAACCAATCAGCAGGAAGTAGTGACTTAGTTTTTGACATGTCAGTAAGTGCTGATGCATCCATTCTTAAACCAAAATTCGAGTGGATAGCAAGCTGGGAGTCAGGTGAATTAATTACGTTTAATGAATCCATTGAGCCACCTTCAACAGCAGTAAGAGTTGGTAAAACATACAGAGCCAGAGTCAGACATAAAGACAGTACTAACCGTTGGAGCCATTGGTCTAATCCAGTTGAATTCAGCGTTAGCGCTCCAGATTTATCTGATTTCAATGAAATCAAAATTAGTGAAATAATGTATAACCCAATCGGTCCAAGTGAATCAGAACTTGAATTANTGCCTGGTCTTGAAAGCTCAGATTTTGAGTGGCTAGAAATTACCAATTCAGGCAGTAGGGAGATTCCTCTAGAAGATCTTAGATTCACGAAAGGAATTGAGTATGATTTTTTAAATTCGAGAAAAAAATCAATAAGTCCCGGTGAAAGTGTGGTGATTGTTTCAAACGAAGATGCTTTCAATATTCGTTATAACTACTCNCAAACTCCAGATTACGTTGTTGGTATTTTTACCAAAAACCTATCGAATTCAGGAGAACGCATAAAATTAAGCTACGGCGCAGGAACACCTATCATTGATTTCAATTATGAAGATCAATTTCCGTGGCCAGAGAGTGCAGACGGCAACGGGCATTCCTTAGTTTTGATTTCCCANAAAAGNATTAGTAATCACAACTCTTCGNAGAATTGGAGAATGAGCAAATATCTTGGCGGAAGCCCAGGAGATAATGATTCAATTCCATTCAAGGGTGATGAAAATGGTGACGGGAATTCCAATGGAATTCATGANTTGATGGAATATGCCATTAGAGGGAGCCTTGAAATTGAGACTGCAAATATAGATGGCCTAACCTATCCAACCGTNAGCTATACNCTTTCACTAGGAGCCGACGAAGTTGCTGTAGCTGTTCAATATTCNAACAACTTAATTGATTGGTCTAACTTGGAAGATGAACCGGTCATTTTTTCAGAGGAATATATTGGTGAAGGACTAACCAAAGTNAATATAAGAAAGAAAACCTCTTTATTAGAGGACGATAATTTAAAATTTTATAGATTAAAAATTACCAAAAGACAGAACTAGTACATAGGCTTTATATCCAAGAGCATCTGAGCATTACTTGGAAACTTTTCCATGATAGATAACATTCTTTCAATAGCCTCTATCGGCCTATGTCCTGCAAGACCTCTTCTTATNATTGAAATTTTCTCCCATTGATGAGGCGGTAACAAGAGTTCTTCGCGTCGAGTACCCGAACGAAAAATATCTACTGCAGGGTAAATATATTGCTCTGCAATAGATCTGTCTAGCACGAGCTCCATATTACCAGTGCCCTTTAATTCCTCGAAAATGCGATCATCCATAGCACTATTTGTTTCAACAAGCGCTGTAGCAATAATTGTCAGTGAACCCGCATCTCTAGTATTTCTTGCTGCCGCAAAAAGTTTACGTGGCATCTCCAAGGCCCTCACAGTAAGTCCACCAGTCCCAGTTGGCCCCCCTTTNCTGTTTGCGTTATTAAATGCNCTTGCNAGTCGGGTAATAGAGTCCATGAGCATAAAAACATCTTCNCCTGATTCGACCAATCGCTTTGCTCTCTCGATAGCAATTTGAGCAATTCGGCAATGCATCTTGACCTCCATATCATTGGAACTTGCATAAATTTCAGCATTAGGTAATGCACGACGAAGTTCGGTAACTTCTTCAGGTCTTTCATCGACAAGTAAAACCATAACTTTAATATTTCTATGGTTTTGAATGACCGCTTCAGCTAGATGTTGGAGGATTGTGGTCTTNCCTGATCTAGGGGGAGCAACGATAAGTCCTCTCTGCCCTCGCCCAATAGGCGCGATCATATCAATGAGCCTAGTCGTCATTCGATCTTGAGTCGTCTCCATCTGCAATCTTCTATCAGGATTGATGGCTTTTAGCTCCTCAAACCACGGCATAGTTTTAAATTCATTGGGATTCCTACCATTAATGTCCAATAATTTGGTTAACTGAGGCCCTCTTCTTCCCATTTGAGTCTCTGCTTTAACCCACAATCCATCTCTCAAACCAAAGTTTCTCACAATCTCAGGAGTAACAAAAATATCATCTGGAGTCTGCCTGAACTCCTTACTTTTTTCTCTTAAAAAGCCAAAACCCTTNCCAGAAATTTCAAGAATTCCTTCCTGTTCAATGGCAGGACCTGAAAGTTCATCCTTGAAATTATTTTCTTTATTTTTTCTAGCTCNATTTCCTTTGGAAGAACCTTTACCATTACCTTTTTTGAACTTGTGACTACTAGCAGATGAATTACCACCTTCNTTAACCGATTCTTTATCAGAGGANTTCTTTGAATCTGAAATCTCTATTTCATCTTGAGTCTTCTTATCACTCATACTGTTTCACAATTTAAATTTTTCATATAATTCCAATCTGAATTTATAGTTCAATCTCCGCCATCAATTGATTAGAAATATCAAAGTTCCCATAAACACTTTGAGAATCATCATAATCNTCAAGAACAGTGAATAATTTTAGAACCTGCTTCGCTATCGAAGAATCCTCTATAGATGCAGTCGTCTTAGGAGTATAAATCAATTTTTGAGAATCAATATTTGCTCCAGCATTACACAGATTATTAGCAACCGTGTTTAATTCATCGTGAGCAGTAATGACCGAAAAAATATTCTCATCATTAATAACATCATNAGCTCCAGCAGTAATTGCTAAATCCATCACTTTTTCTTCATTATCGCTTTCAGATGATAAAACGATTTCACCCTTACGCTCAAACATATGAGCCACACTTCCCGGGCNACCAAGATTTCCGTTATTTTTGTTAAACAGAGTTCTCAAGTCTGAAAACGAACGGTTTTTATTATCAGTAATAACCTCAACAATAAAAGCAACTCCTCCGGCTCCAAAGCCCTCATAACATGCCTCCTCGTATGCAACCCCCTCAATCTCGCCAGTTCCTTTTTTAATGGCACGCTCAATAGTATCTCCTGGCAAACTCTGTTTTTTGGCATTACCTACAGCTTGCCTAAGCCTAGCATTAAGCTCAACATCACCTCCACCGTCACGAGCAGCTACAGTTATCTCTTTAGCTAACTTGCTGAAGAGTTTACTTCGCTTAGCATCGGCGGCACCTTTAATGTGCTTAACTTTGGACCACTTGTTGTGTCCTGCCATTTTTCAAAATTCCAGACTAGCTGGATAATAAATTATAAGGGTATTTGAGTTTTTTTTCTTATTCCAAACAGATTTTTCCGAATGATAAAGAGGTTGTGATGTTTCAATTTAAAGCAATCGCATTTAAACTTGTACAGTGTCCTAAATCCAAATTGAGGTCCCTGAGAAGTCAGAAAGCTTTGGTGAAATCCACCTTTCCTCGATTGAGGAATTACGACATCCTAAGTAAAAAAAAACTAATGTCAATNCATCCTTACAATAAATAATTGTTTTTTAAGGTANTAAATGATCAAATAATAATTGATAATTCTCATCAGATTGGGCGTTTTTTTGCTAATAAATAACTAAATTTATATATTAATTATTAATTAAATTGTGTTTGTACTTGATCCTTTAGCCTCATTCGCTAATGAAAGATAGCAATACACAACAGCTTGATTATAATCTGTGTGGACAAAATAAAATGGGTAAACAATACAACAAGATTGAAAAACGCGTCAGACGTAAAAACTATCTGAAGCGTAAGCGCGAAAAAACACTAGCTGCAAAAAAGTTAAGTAAATCAACTGGTGATACAAAAGTAACCGCAAAGAAAGCGGCGACTAAGAAAACNACAGCTAAAAAAGCGGCNACTAAAAAAACCGCAGCAAAAAAAGCAGCGACCAAAAAAGCCGCAACTAAAAAAACCGTAGCAAAAAAANCTTCTGAAGAAAATTCTTAATTGATCGAATTTTCATCANTCAATGAACCCAATTGATCAGGAATCTATAAGATACCTGATCATTGATGGCCANAGCGTAATCTATAGCTGGGACCATCTTCATAAACTCCATAAGTCGAGTAAATCATCGGCAAGGGAAAATCTCATACGGAGAATGACTAATTACCAAGATATTACAGGTGAGAGGGTAGTGATTGTATTTGATGGCAAAGGCCAAACAAGCGAGAGCATTAATGATGAATATGGAATTCAGGTATTCTATTCAAAAAGCGGAACAACAGCNGATCAAATTATTGAACGTCTTGCAGGTAAATATTCGAAGANCAGAAAAATCACAGTAGCATCCAGAGACAGGGCCGTTTTAGATACGTGCTCCTCTTTTGGAGCAGATGCAATATCTCCCAAAACACTCGAAGAATTATTAGAGCAAGCTGAAAGAGATTTAAGGAAGAGAATGGTATAAATTTTCTAAAGCCATCTATCNTGAAATGATTAAAGATCANCTCATTGCACTATCAACCGCATTCCTCAGAGATAGGAATATTAGAAGAAAGTTATTATTTGCTTTTACATTAATAACATTATTATTTTCAGTCTGCGGAGGTTTTGTAATAGATAATCTATTAAAAGAAAATTTAATACTTTTTATCATCTATTGGATTTTNGCCATTCTACTAGTGCTACTTATGATTCTAATGGCTCTCTATGATATGTTGAGAAGTAAGATTGAAATTATTAACGAGGCAAAAATAGAAGTTAATAAGATTATAGAAGACATAAACGAAAACATTCTAGAGAAAAACAATTCAGAGAATGACNCCTCTAAATGACATGGAGCCCCACAGAACGAACTCAAGTAGAAGATATTGAGAAAAAAACATTGAGTGTTTTCGCTCAACTAAGNTCCGAAAGCGTTGGGCGAAAAAATCAAGAACCATCACATCCTTACAGGACAGTATATCAAAGAGACCGAGCAAGAATAATTCATTCTCAGGCTTTTAGGCGCTTAGAATATAAAACTCAGGTTTTTCTTAATGGAACTGGTGACCATCTGCGTACNAGATTGACTCATACAATTGAGGTTTCATCAGTGAGTCGAACAATTGCCACTGCTCTCGGGGCAAATCAAGATCTCACAGAGGCCATTGCACTAGCTCATGATCTTGGACANCCACCTTTTGGTCATGCAGGTGAAAAAAAGCTCAACGAGATCATGATAGATCATGGAGGATTTGAACATAATCAACAAAGCCTCAGAACAGTCGAAATACTCGAAACTCTGTATCCTAGTTTTGATGGACTCAATCTAACTTATGAAGTATTGGAGGGGATTATGAAACATTCTGGAACATTCAATCGACCAGAATCAAAAAATAAACCTAGAGAAACATTTCAAAATCCATCGATCGAAGCACAAATTGCAAATCTCGCTGATGAAATCACTTATTATGCTCATGATCTGGATGATGGATTAGATTTCAATTTAATTAATGAAAAACAACTCACAAAATTAGATTTNTGGCAGCGTTGCGCGTCTTTTGTAGATCAAAATTATTCAAATCTTAAACAAAAACGCAGAAGGTCNTATATNATNAGAAACTTATTAGATCTACAGGTAGCGGATTTGATAAAAGCTAGCACTGACTATATTTTAGCACATAAATTTCTTTCTAGTGATGAGGTCCGAAGGCATTATGAACGAATCATCCAAAATAGTAAAAATATTGCAGAGAGCAGCAATGAGCTCAGGAGTTTTTTGTTTGAAAACTTATATCATCATGAGGATGTTGCTCTTCCCAACAAAAGGGGTGAAGCCATAATAAGCAAAGTGTTTGATACTCTTATAAAAAATCCATCACTACTTGGAGATACAACCGCCAAAAGAGTTGAGGAAAATGGCTTACACCGTACCGTTTGTGATTATGTGGCTGGAATGACAGATCGTTATGTTATGGAGAAACACGATAATTTAGCGAACATCTAACCTCATTTTCCATCTAGCATTTTGATTATTAGATCAAATTGTTCGTCAAGACTCTCAAGAGAAAGTAATTTTTGGGAAATTTCCTGGTGAGATATAAAATGTTGAGCTGCAAAATAAAGTGTATCTTCAGGCGATTCTAAATTCTTTAATATTTGATTTAACTGCATTTCAATATTGGGATCTATTCGGTCCGAATAATTGGNAATTAAAATAGCCTTCAATTGATCAGTAGAAGACTGAATTTTTTCGAAGTCATTAATTGTTGTTTCCAATGTTTGAACTTCTCCAACCTTGTAAGGTTTATTATTTTCAATATTTATAATTTTGATTTTTTTTACNCCTTCAANAATCAAGTTTGCAGTTCCATCATTATTCATTACACAAGCTCTNAACANACCNGCTGTTGAGTATGGTAATATTTCGCTTCCCCCNTCAAACGANGCATCTGATTGTGAAAGGGTGCCNATGCAAAACATGCGATTACCGGAAATAACATCATTCAGCATATCTCTATACTTACTTTCAAAAATATANAGAGGCATCTTACCCCCCGGGAACAAACAGGTGCCAGGTAGGCCCATAATTGGTAACTTTTCGGGAATAATCATGGCGAAATGAGAATTGATTAATATGTCTTAAATAAAAAGTATTTTGTATAATCTAAATTACGATATTTCCGAGAATCTAGTTTCANAAGTAATTATTTAGGAAATCATTTGATATTACGCGAACATATGATTCTGTTTCCGCTCAATAGATATATTAAAACCAAAAGCCATAAAGAAAGGCACAAAATAAAANACAGAATCTCCAAGGTGGCGATTCTAATGATGGATAAAGAATGACGGAAGCAGTTACAGAAACCCTAAATTTCCAGCTCCATGAAAAGGACACTGGAAGCGCAGATATTCAAGTTGCGCAACTCACTTCAAGAATCAATCATCTTACTGCACACCTTAGTAAGCATAGAAAAGATTTTTCTACTCGTCGTGGGCTACTCAAACTCGTCGCAAGGCGCCGAAAATTACTCGACTATCTCAAGAATAAAAATGTCGAGCGCTATCAAAAAGTGATAAAAGGNTTAAATCTTCGTCGATAGATCCTCAATATCCTTTTTGATTTCAAGAGNCCCTAANCCCACGATACGAATTTAATACAGTTGATCTGTATTCANAATTCAAATCTAAGTGATAAATTCAATTCTAAGTGATCTTACTGAAATCTATCAGAAAATCTCAAAAACAATTTAACTAAACCGCAGTACTTTTACTGCATGCCAAAAAAATGAGCACAGAAAACACATCAATTACACTAGATGGTAAAGAAATAATTATTGAAACTGGTAAAATGGGTCGCCTCGCTGATGGCGCCTGTACAGTAACATGTGGCGAAACAACAGTAATGGTGACAGCCGTTTCTCAAACTAAAATGCGAGAAGGTCAAAACTGGTTTCCATTATCTGTAGAATATAAAGAAAAAGCCGCGGCTGCTGGTCGCTTTCCAGGCGGATACTTTAAGAGAGAAGGAAGACCAACTGAGAAAGAAATATTAACATGCAGAATGACAGACCGTCCTCTTAGGCCACTTTTCCCGAAAGGATATCTGTATGACACACAAATTGTTGCCCTTTTATTAAGCGCAGATGGAGAAAATGATTCAGATGTTCTAAGCATGGTAGGCGCATCATGTGCTCTATGTTTATCAGACATCCCCTTTGCAGGACCTATAGGNGCNGTGAGAGTTGGTTATATTGANGAAAAATTTGTAGTTAATCCTACTCACACTGAAATGGAGAATTCAGTCCTTGATCTGGTTTATGCAGGAAATGAAACTGAAGTTGTCATGATTGAGGGTGCTGCGGAAGAATTACCTGAGGAAATATTCTGNCAAGCCNTAGAATTTGCTCAAGGACACGTTACGAAGTTGGTTCAAGTGCAGAAAGAACTTGCCGAAAAAGTAGGCAAGCCCAAAAGAAACGCGCCTCTCTTAGAAGTGAAAGATGAGATGTTAGAAATTGCATACTCTGTTGCCGGAGAAAAAATTGAAGATGCAATTTATAANCCATCTAAAATAGAAAGAGGAAAGGCAGTGGATGAACTTCGAGAAGAAGTNACNAACGCGATCCTNGANAAATATGAAGATGCGACAGAATTTGCTATTGATCAAGCCTTTGACTTTATGCAAAAAAAGGCATTTAGAAAGACTATACTCGAAAAAGGCATTCGGGCTGACGGCAGACAGATTGATGAACTAAGACCACTCAGCGCAGAAGCAAACTTGATGCCTAGATCTCACGGCTCTGCACTGTTTGCTCGTGGAGAAACCCAAGCACTTGGATTATGTACCCTAGCTCCTGCGGATGAAGCTCAGTATATTGATGCTTACACAGGCGGCGAAGAGGAAAAGAGTTTTCTTCTTCATTATCACTTTCCTCCATTTTCAGTGGGTGAAACTGGCAGAATGGGTGGACTTAATCGAAGAGAGATCGGGCACGGTGCTCTAGCTGAGCGCTCCATAAAGCCAGCGCTTCCNAGTCAGGATGATTTTCCTTATGCCATCAGGGTTACCTCTGAAGTTATGGAATCTAATGGTTCAACTTCTATGGCCTCAGTNTGCGCAGGAACAATGGCTCTTTTAGATGCAGGTGTACCGCTAAAACGCCCCGTTGCTGGTATTTCAGTTGGATTGGTAACCGAAATGGATGACTCTGGAAANATCAANGAATACAAGCGTCTATTGGACATTATNGGTTCAGAAGATTTCTTTGGTGATATGGATTTTAAATTGTGTGGAACCGAAACTGGTGTCACTGGTTTTCAACTCGACTTAAAACTTACTGGACTACCAATTGAAATTTTAAAAGAAGCTATTCATCAGGCAGCGGAGGCAAGAGAGAAAGTACTTGCTGTTATGGCTGAAGGAATTGCTGGACCTGCCGAGATCAGCCCTCATGCACCAAGAATAGAGTCTATCAAAATTAATCCTGAAAAAATCGGAAANGTTATTGGACCAGGAGGCAAGATTATTAAGGGAATNCAGGCCGAAACTGGGGCAGAAATTAATATTGAAGATGACGGCACTGTAAGAATTTACGCAATCAAAAAAGAAAGTTTGGATCGAGCTCTTGAAATGGTTAACAACATTACCGCAGAAATCGAAATCGATAAAATTTATCAAGGTAAAGTCGTTTCAACAACTAACTTTGGAGCATTCATGGAAGTACTCCCTGGACAAGATGGTATGATTCACATTTCGGAATTAGCTGACTTTAGAGTTGANCAGGTTGAGGATGTAGTGAATGTGGGAGATGTAATCTATGCAAAGTGTATAGGCATAGATGACAAGGGAAGAGTTAAAATGAGTCGTCAGGCAGCCTTGGAAGAGCGAGGTGAACAACATATAGACGATGCATTACGTGAAAAGGCACAAGCTAAACGTGAAGAGCGCTCAAAGAGAGGCAACGATGAAGATTGGAGTCCGAGCGATGGAGACAAAAAAAACAGAAGACGAAATAATCGAAGACGAGGTGGTGACAACAGACGTGGAGATTCTGATTAATTAGTCAGTCTCAACTAACATTATTGTCTTTGCCCAAATGCTGATTGCTCAGGTTCAGCGGTAGGAACTAATTTTGTCGCTTTCAAAACTGGTATTGTAAATTCATCCCAATTTTCATAGTCCATCACACCATGAACTTTGTACCATCCCATTTCTTTATAATTCGGGATTGATTGGTCAAATTCAACAGGAATTGAAATAGGCCTAGCATCTGCAATACAACAGTTCATCATGAGACGAAAAATTCTTATCCTATTTCCTGCATCATTCCGCATTGTCTCTGGCATGGCTTGCCCGATTGTTTCGACTGGCAAGCCCTTTACAACTTGTTGAACTTCATCATCCCCACCAGTATAAAAAATACTAATAACGTCCATCATAAATTCACCATTATCATTTTGGTCCACTTGCTGTTTTAAATCTTCAATCGTGTAAGGACCCCATCCAGCAGCTTCAGCAACTGATTCAGAATTTTCAGATTCGTTAGATGAATTTGCTGCTTTTGTAGACCCAATGTTGTTTTTAAGTTTAAATAGCTCTGGAGCCTCACCAATAGGACCTTTTCCCCANGAAGAACTGTTCTTTTGCACCCAACTTTTACTGTAAGCATCAGGTGTATAGACTGCTGAATACAAAACAGGAATTAGCACAATCAATAGGGTAACAAGATTACCTCCTAAAGTAGTTGGCCCGTGATGATGGTCGTGTCCGTGGTCGTGTCCGTGGTCGTGTCCGTGGTCGTGTCCGTGGTCGTGNNCGTGNNCGTGTCCGTGGTCCGTGGTCATGGTCGTG
>NYVP01000089.1 GCA_002684575.1 Verrucomicrobiales bacterium | reverse complement strand
CGCAACTTTATTGTTTGGCTTTTCATCCATACCAACAGAAAAATTGGACGCTGCTGTCAGATCTACAGGGGCTTCATCTTGAACATTTTCTTGAACCGGTACGGAAATCTCCTCAACCACGGACTCAGAATCGATTATCTCCTCAACTACTGGCTCTTGAGGAACTTCCTCGACAATCTCATTAATGACAGAATCAGAATCGTTTTCTTCGAGAATAGTCTCCACAGAAACTTCTTCCACTGTTTCTTCCTCGACAACTAAATCATTAGTTATTGGCTCATCGGGGTCCTCACCTAACTCTTCGAGCAATTCTAGTTCTGAACCTACTTTTCCAAAAATAACTCGCTGATAAAGAGAATCATAGTCAATGAACTTAACAGTTACTTGAAAGTCTTGGCCAACTTCCAATGATTCTACAAGATCATTGTCTGCGGGACTAAATAAAACATCACACTCAACGTCCCATTTTTCAGCAGTGCATAAAACTTTTTGTCCAGAGTCGTATAGTGGGTCTTTTTGAGAACCAAAAGAACGAGAAGATGAAACGAAATCCAAACGCAGATCAAAAGTGGCCCCCTCATAAGGTTTCATTAACTCTTCAGCCTCTGAACTTAGGAGTCTTTTCTCCTTGAGCTCACGAAGAGCAGTCATTATTTGCTTTTTCTCAGGCATTATTAAATCAGTTAGTTATTATCATATGATACTATGAATTAGTAAATTGAGGTAAAAAAAAACACCATTACAAAAACTACGAGTTTTTGTAATGTGCTATTAAAGATTAATAATCCACTATTTCTTTACCGAAAACCGATAAAACTTTTTACCCTCTGGAAGAGCTATTTTTCTAGTATAAACGTCCTCTACAGGATCCCAAGTGACGAGGTCTGCACTCTCCTCCAAACATAGAGTTAAAATTAAATCACCAGTCAGCGGATCAGCCTCTAATAGCACCGATTTTGTTCTACCATCAATAACTACATCAGGATCGACTCCTTGAGAAAGCTCATCAATTCTTTTCTGCAGACGACTAATCTTCGTCATTGCTACAGACCAAGGCACTACTCTCTCTCCTCCAGCAATGTATCCATTAATGTATTCGTATCCTTCGGGCAGGATCACTCCATCGAGAACAGCTTCCTCGAATTCAACATCATCAAGCCCAGTAGCACCGAAAAGGTTTGTATTTTTCAGATTAGCCTTTGTAAAATTAACATCAGTCAAATTCGTACCAGAAAGATTAGCATCACTAAAGTCAACTTCAGAGAAATTAGCCTCTTGAAGATTTGCAGTAGGACCAACGAGGTAACCTTTAACTATATTCCAATTTTCTGGAAGGGCCGCGGG
Source organism: Verrucomicrobiales bacterium (assembly GCA_002684575.1). Taxonomy (GTDB): domain Bacteria; phylum Verrucomicrobiota; class Verrucomicrobiia; order Verrucomicrobiales; family DEV007; genus EC70. Next base: position 8,696 of record NYVP01000089.1, on the reverse strand, counting down.
TTCTCCCTTAACTGAACCAGAACTTATTCCATTAAGATTTGCTTGCGATAGATCCATTTCTTTAAGATCAATTCCTGACAAGTTGGCTCTTGGTCCAATTAAATAACCATTAATAAGATTCCAGCCGTCTGGTAGTTGCAAAGGAATACCTTCTACTCCTCCAGAACTAACCCCACTCATTTCAGCCTCTGAAAGATCCATACCCTCAAGGTTTACTCCAGAAAAATCGGCCCCTGTTAAAACTGCAGAAGGTCCAGACAAATAACCACGAATCAACTTCCATCCCTCAGGTAGTGCTTCAGGACTTCCAGATACATCCCCCGAAATAACGCTAGCCAGATTAGCTCCAGAAAAATCAGCCTTATCAAGATCTGCTTCTGTAAATATTGATTCAGAAAGATCTGTATCTTCAAAATTAACTCCCTCGAGGTCTGCATTGGTAAAATCAGTTCCATTAAGACTTAATGATGAGAAATCAGCACCCTGTAAATTTGCAGTAGGCCCAACGAGATAACCATTAACAAGGGACCATTTTTCAGGTAGGCTAACGGGTTCACCAATTACACCACCAGAACTAATTCCATCTATTTTTAGGGAAGCCAAATCAAAATCCGTTATATCTGCTTCAGCTAAATCAGCACCAGGACCGATAAGATAGCCATTTAATAAAACCCAATCTTTGGGTAAACTCAAAGGCGTTCCGGTAATACTTCCAGATCTAACTCCACTCAGGTTGGCACCACTTAATTGAACCCCAGAAAGATTCACTCCTCGCATATCTGCACCTGATAAATTTTCTTCAGTCAGATCCGCAGGATTAAGGCCTGTGAGAACATCAGCTTGACCATAATTATTTCTACCCCACCCAATCATTGTTCCATCATTTTTAATTGCAATATTGTGTACCGTTCCAGCAGTAACAACTTTCACATCGCCCAGGCCCTCCGGTATTTCACCTTGACCATAATTATTTCTACCCCATGCAATCACTGACCCATCAGCCTTGAGGGCTACATTGTGGTAGCCTCCAGCGTCTATGGACGTAACATCGGTTAATTCCTCAGGAGTATTACCTTGTCCGTAGGTTGAGTCTCCCCAAACAATCACAGTTCCATCTTCTCTCAAAGCCGTTGAATGAAAGTAACCAGCAGACACCGAGATGACATCATTGAGCCCCTCAGGGACGCTGCATTGCCCATAATCATTCCGCCCCCAAGCAACGACCGTCCCCTCCTCGGTAAGAGCTAAGTTGTGCTCTCGTCCGGCAGCAATCGACTTTACATTTTTGAGATCCTTTGGAATAGAAGATTGACCATAATTATCTCTTCCAAAGCCAATTACAGTTCCATCTTCAATCAATACAATAGTATGGGTAAAACCTGCAGCCGCTTGAACTGCAGGCAGGTTAATTTCAGGAATTGAAATTTGAGAATAATTATTCCTGCCCCATGCGTAAACAGAACCGTTATCACCAACGGCAACCGAGTGATAATAACCACCATCAATCGAGACAGCTTTGGAGAGATTTTCATCAATGATTGTTTGACCATATTTTCCCCAACCCCATGCAAGACATTCTCCTTCTTCGGTTAACACCATATTATGATAATATCCTGAAATTAAAACTTCAGGCGGGGCACCACTAAGATCTGAATCAGGCCCAATGAAGTAACCATTTATCGTTCCAGTTCCATCAGGGCCAATTTGAGAATAGGCGTTAATTGAGCAAATGATAAATGCAATAAGCTGGTATAACGGTGGGGCTTTCATTTTGATTGAGACGTTAAATAGTGCCAAATTAGATCTCTATTTTTTTGTTTTGTTTTGTTAGAATATTGTTTTAATTCAGTGGGTTTTTGTTCACCATTAATCGGATTGGAACCTTCACTACTGATACGGTACCGACTCATATTATCAATAGCGTATTTATAAGATTGACCACTAAATACATCGGTTGGAAGTTTTTTCTGAAGTTCCTCCAGATTTAATGGATAAACACCTCTTTCAATTTTATAGAGCTCAATTTTACAGGCTATTAGAGCATGTTGAACCATCACTTGAGTGGTTCCAATAGATTCAGGTAAGTTAGATGATAACGGCATTGTCAAAGCGCTTAATAAATTAAGAGGATCCTCTTTATTATCCTCAACCTGTTCTACTAATTCTGATATTTTATCGAGCCTTACTCTTTTATTCTCTAGATCAATTCCCTCAAATAAATATTGGCGATAAAGCCTATTGGCCCGTGTCTGACTTCGATCAATAAATGCCCCGGGTGAAATATAAAAATATTTAAAAGGTTTTAATAAATTTTTAGGCAAACCAATAGAAATAAGTGAAGCANGGTACTCACCTTTNTCCTCTTTGATTAAACTCCGAAATTGTTCATGAATATGATTTAAATTGTNCCTTTCAAAATCAATTGCTTTTGNNAATCCTGACAACAAACCAATGTCTAGAATTAAATCATGTATTGATTGGATATGCTCAGCTTTCCATTGCATTTTGGCCANACCTTGCCAAATGGGACTNATTAAAGCTGTNAGCATCCTTGATCGCAAAACTTGAGTCGTCAATCTTGGATCGTCCTTAAAACACTCAGCAAGAAATAATGCATGTTCTAAATCCTTCAGAGCCTTAGATGGTTCCTCTCTTTCAAGAAATGCATGACTTCTTAAAAGCAACCACCATTGTGCATTCATATGAATCATCTGTGATTCAGGCTGCTGACTCCATGCTTCAATTAGCAATCCATCTGTTTTAAAATTTAAATTANAATTATAATCAGGTCTTTCTTGAATGGTTTTTTCTAACAGTTTAAGGTCACTATTTAAGGTTTCAATCGCCATTAAAACATCTTCAGCAGGTTCACCTTTCTCAGCAGGTTGCCTCCATAGATCGAGACCTGTATTCCGAAAATATTCTTGGAAATTTTTTAGGTCTATAAAGTTATCAGAAGTCTCATAGGAAAAATTTAATGAGGGAAAACCCTTATTAAATTTCGGAATCTTGAGAAATTCTTGATCCGGGGATTTAAAAATTTCAGATAACGCGAAGTTAGTTTCATCTGGAACTTTAATAGGAATTACATCTTGAATATCAAAACTAAGCCCATCTTGACTTAGCGTATCTTTAGTAGAATTCCATAAGGCTTGGCTTTGTATTGTGTACCAATATCTAACAGAAAATGCCGATAAAAGAATAAAGATGATAATAATGAGAATCTTTTTAATTGTTTTCTTCATTTTTGTTTATACTGATATGCCAAATAGCAGATTAGATTTATCTCTATGAAAAATTTGATCAATGTATTTTTCAGAAATTAACATCAGGTGATCTCATTAATGCAAAATCCTATATATTTTGACAGCCACATGCACACCCCTTTATGCAAGCATGCTGTTGGGGAACCTTTTGAGTACGCAGAATCAGGTAAGAAAGCAGGGCTCAAGGGGATCATTATGACTTGTCATTCACCCATGCCCAAAGNATTCTCTTCAGACGTTAGAATGAGCATCGCTGAATTCCCTTATTATGTTCAGTCAGTTGAACAAACCAGAAAAAAATATGAGGGAAACTTTGAAGTATTNCTTGGAATTGAAAGTGACTGGTTTCCTGGGATGGAGGACTGGCTTATTGAGCTTCACGANAAAGCTCACTTTCATTATATAATAGGATCTGTTCATCCTTTTNTTCAGGAGTACAAAACCCAATTTAATAATGGNAACNCATTGGAATTTCAGAAGGGTTATTTCAATCATCTTGCCGACGCAGCAGAGTCTCGACTCTTTGACTGTATATCTCATCCAGATGTAGTGAAAAATATGTTTCCTNTGGAATGGGATTTTTCTAAGTTAAAAGATACAGTTGATGACTGTTTAAACCGAATAAAGAATTGTGAAATCGCAATGGAATTAAATACGTCTGGATTAAACAAGAGTTTCCCAGAAATGAACCCTGGTAAAGAAATGCTCGCTATGATGAAAGAACACAATATTCCCGTTGTAATTTCCTCTGATTCTCACACCCCGAAACGGGTTGGAGCTGACTTTGATAAAGGATTGAGGTTTCTGAAAGAAGTTGGGTACGATAAGGTCAGTTATTTTAAAGAACGAAAGCGTATCGATTTAAATATTCAAGATGTAGCAAAATCAATGGGGTTAGATATTTGATCAGTTTTACCTACAATTTACTCTTCAAAAATTCAGTCATTAAATTATAGAGATGGATGGTGGTATTTTTGCCCTCTCTTATTGAATGAGTCCCTCTCGGATAGGTCATCATTGAGAATTTTTTATTGTGACTCACGAGCCGATCTATCAATTTTTCAAAGGTTTGATAATGACAATTATCGTCAAGGGCACCGTGAACAATAAGTAAATCACCTTTTAATTGATGTGCATAATTAATTGGAGATCCTTCATGGTAAGCTTTTTGATTTTTGCCTGGCAGCCCCATGTACCTCTCTTGNTAGATCGTATCATAATGTCTTTGGTTAGGAACTGAAGCCACCGCAATCGCTGTTTTATATAAATCAGGGAATTTAAAAATCGCATTCAAGCTCATTGAACCTCCACCACTCCATCCCCAAGAACCAACGCGCCCACTATCTAAATAAGGACGCTCTTTTAGGACTTTTGCCACCGCAGCTGCTTGGTCCATTGGAGGTAAAATACCAATCTTATTGTTAGATGCTTTNCGCCAGGCACGGCCCCTAGGTGAAGCAGATCCTCTATTATCAAAACTCATCACCACATACCCTTGCTGAGCCAACATGAGGTGCCAGAGATGCCCTGCCCCCCCCCAACTATCCCTAACGACTTGACCCACAGGCTCTCCATAAACATAAACCAGTAATGGATATTTACTTTCCGAATTAAAGTTAGGCGGCTTAATACATTTTGCGTGAAGAGAATTACCTTCACCGATATCAACATAAAAAAACTCAACTGGAGATTTTTCTAATTTATTGAACTTTTTTTGTAGTGCCGCATTATCTTCAAGAACTTTGATAACCTTATAATCAGGCAAAGAGATTAATTTTGTAACTGGAGACTTTTCCGCATTCGATGATGTAACAATTGCATGTTTTCCTGTAGGTGAAATATTATAACGATGAGTTCCCTGAATTTCAGAATCTGGGGTTAGTTTATTTAAGTCTTTTCCCTCTTTGTTAACCCTGTAAAGATACCTCTGGGAAGGATTTTCAGGTGAAGCGATAAAATAATAATAATCATTATTATGAGGTGTGGATAAAAGCTTAATAACATCAAATTCTCCCGGAGTGATTAACTTCATTTCTTTGCCATCAGTTGAACAGAGATAAACATGTCTCCATCCGTCACGATCACTTATCCATGTGAATCTTTTATTATCTTCCTTCCAATAAAGTTCGCTATTTGNATCAACCCAAGCCTCGTCCTGTTCCTTTATGATGACATTCACTTTGCCATCTTTTGGATTAATGCGAAGTAATTCATTTTGGTCTTGGTCNCTGTTCAACTGTTGAATATTCAGTCCGACATCGCCATCAATCCAATCCATCTTCGCGATATAGTGATTACGAAAATCATTAGAGGAATCCACCCAAACGGTCTCTTGATCACCTAATCTTTTAANACCCACTCTGCAGACAGCATTCCGTTGTCCAACTTTTGGATANGCAAAAACAGTCACTTTAGGATATAAACCCGATACATTATCAATCATGGNATGCTTTCGGACGGACCGTTCATCAAATTGCCAATAGGCAANGGATTTACTGTCAGGNCTCCACCTGAAACCATCTCTTACNCCAAGCTCCTCCTCGTAAACCCAATCAGACGTACCATTAATAATTCCTTTGGAGCGGTCTGAAGTTAACGCTTCGATCGAATGGTCCAAGAGATCCTCAACATAAATATTCCTATTCATCACATAAGCGACCTTCTTGGAGTTAGGTGAAAACTTGGCAAATTGAAGACTTGATGGTCGAGCATCACCGCCAATTTTTCGAAGCTCTCCTGATCCCCTATCAAGGACCCAATAATCTCCTCTGGTATTTCTTCTCCAGACACGCTTAGAATTTGTATAAATAAGCAAATAGGCCCCATCCTTTGAAAATGCATAACCCTCAATNNTNAAAGGATTATCATTGTCGGGAGGAATCAATAACTCTGCTTTAACAAGAATGCTTTCTTTATTCGTAAGGATGTTAAAACTCCTAATATCTTTACCTTTTTGCTCACCTTCAGATTCTTTTAAGTATAGGTACTCTTTACCGTCATCAGACCAACGGGCAGAAAAACCCTTGGAAGAAAATTCATTATTCTTAAATATACGGTCAATAGACAATTGACCTGAATCATTCTCGTTGTCTTTGGAAAATGAGACATCCAACAGGTTTACAAAGAGAAACAGGTAAATGATTTTGAAATTTTTTGAGATCATTAAATTGGAATAGNTATACTCCAATTGAACTCGATCACATAAAAAGAACCAACCCTTTTTATTAATATTTACGCATCTATTATTGCTCCTTTTTTACGGTCAACTTATTNAGATCTTTATCAGCTAAATCAACTAGAACATAGTCTCCATCTGGACCCACCCTAAAAACTCCATACTTAGCTTTTTCTTCATATTTTTTTTCAGTATTCTCTTCAATAAGGAAACTGTTCTGNGATACATCAATTTTGTAAAAATATTTAGTATTATTTCTTCTTATAGCTCTCCTAACNTTAAACAATAATTCATCAGAATTCAAAGGTTGGTCATCNTCAAATCTATTAAATTTTGCAACACCTGATTCATTGTAGCTAAGGACAATTCTATGATGTCGATAACCATAACTTACTTTTTCAGAGTTAATTTNATTCTCATCAANTTCAATCTCCGCATCTTCCAACTTGAAATCAATTATGAGGTACTGACCCTGTAATAATGAGAGTGGATCAACCGGTGCCAACTCAAGCATTATTTCCTTTCCAGTTNATATCAATTGATCGCGGTCAGCTTTAACCCCAAATGAATAAACGATGACCCCTAGCACAATGATTGTGATTATAATCTCTGAAATTCGTTTCATGCTTTCCTTTCAAAGTCTTGATTCTCATCATTAATTGTAAAGGCCCAGGTCTTATAGACAAAATAAACCAATAGTATTACGCTCGCCTTTATAACCAGTATTATCCCTGTATCCATCAGTCCAAGATCCAAGCGCCGTGTAATTTGAAAAAGAGCCACCGGTAGCAAAAGAGTACCTAATAGAGAAATAATACGGTCATGTTGAGTATACCCTAAAACAATAATAGAAATCGNAAGAACAGGCCCAGTCATCAACGTAGAGCTCAACAAAAACAAAGCCAATATTGAAACGACTAAGACTCTTTTCTTTTTCCCAATTTTTCCACCACATGACCAAATTATAACGTAAACAGAAACAAAGAACATCACGACAGGAGCTGAAAATATCATTATAAGATCCTCAATCGAAATCTTTGATTCTTTCAACAAATCACCTATCTGAAGAATCCCAGGAGAAATGCCTGTAATTGCAACGGCAAGTCCAATGGATGTTGCAAGCAAGCCTATACTTACAGGCCTAAATGTCCTTGTTACTCGAGGATGAATCATCATTATAAAAGCTAACGGTGCCACCAATGAAAAGAATGCCATTGTGGTTATTTCCTCGGGCCAAGACATCTGCTCCATAACCCAGAATAAAGCCATTACAAGACACGAGGTGAATGATATGAACCTATCCATGTACAAGCTGTAAATAGGATATGTTACACAGGTAAAAATAATATTTACGATTAGTGAAGCGCCCAGCACGTCATCAGGCTCAAAAGCTGCNGTAAANCCNACAATACACATAATTTTTCCTGCGAGAATGATAGCAAAAGAAAAAAATGTTAAAAAAGCCTCGAGAGGCGTGTGTTGTTCTATTTTGCGACCATAAAGATAAAGAGGAATAGCGCAGATAACATGAAAAAGCCCGACTGCATAAATTAAGCTCTCATCAATATCTAAAGTCTCCCCAATAATAGCCATAAGAAAACCAGCCGTAANGAAAGAACCGACACCAATTAAAGCTCTTAGATAAATTGGCATCTGATTTTTTTGAATACGTTCAAGCGCAACCTCACGCGCGCGTTCCTCGTCGATTTCAAACTCATCAGAGAGAGNATCGATTANCTCTGAAGCCTTCATANCTNGAGTGCTTTCATTCATGATGAACTTTNTANCTCCTTCCCNTNNTCAGGTATATTCTTTCTCANACTAATCCTGAATTTATTGAGCAAAACATAACTTCCCCAAAAAATTAGAACACTAAAGATTAACCCAAGAACTGGCAACACTTCATCAGGGACATCAATCTCTTCAAATGTAATCATTGCAATGATAAAAACAAGAACATCAACACCAAGAACAAAGAGAGCCAATGACCAAAGATCAGTCTTTACTTTCGAAAAATAGAGAATACCCCCTATGACAAAGAGAACACCAAAAGCCATTAAAAGAAGATCTAAAACCTTAACTCCGTCAAACCCATCATCAATGAATGATCCGTAAGTAAACACAATTTGCCCAATGGTTGGGAAAAGCGCATAAATAACCAAAAGAAAACGAAACCACCGAGATCTTATCCAATCCCACGAAGAGTTATCCTTTGAAATTTGACCAACAAACTCGAATAGAAAAATAAAAGTAAT
>NYVP01000088.1 GCA_002684575.1 Verrucomicrobiales bacterium | reverse complement strand
ATATATCCGAGATGCTTACGAGCTTCTTCGGGTTGCAGGGAAATATCTACTCCTCCAATAAAAACATCTCCATATGTGGGCTCCATTAGAGTTGCAAGAACTTTGAAACTGCTTGTTTTACCTGCACCATTAGGTCCGATAAGGCCGTAGATTTCACCTCTCGGCACGTTGAGGCAAAGTTCATTCACAGCAACAAAATCACCATAATCCACTCTCATATCAACGGTCTGTACCGCGAACTCATTGGAATTATCATTATTTATATGCACTGTACTTTAATATCAGTCCTGCAACATGCTTTGCAACAATATCAAAAATAATAATATCTGATCCTGAAAGGCTTGATGATCTCTTTTTTTCGGGTTTGAATCATAATCTATGAAAGAAACCCGTCGCCGATTCTTACGAAACACTTCATTTATGGCTGCACCCATGATTGTAAAATCATCAGTTTTGGGTAAAGGGGGCGCCACATCACCTAACTCAAAGATACAAATGGCCTGTATTGGTGTTGGTGGTCAAGGAANGGGAAACATGAATAATTTTCTTCAAGATGAAAGAGTTAAGGTTGTTGCCATATGTGATGTAGATGATTCACATAAACAACGAGCACTAACGNCTGCCAAATTATCTGATACAGATGGCTTTTCCGATTATAGGGANATCATGAGTCGTAAGGATATTGATGCCGTCATGATTGCTACCCCTGATCACTGGCATTCATTAATTACAGTCGATGCAGCAAGATCTGGAAAGGATATTTATTGCGAAAAGCCTTTAGCTGCCAGTATTGCTGAAGGGCGTTTTGTTACTGACATTGTTATTAAGGAAAAAAGAGTTTTGCAATGTGGCACATGGAGGCGCTCAGGAGTACACACCCGTATGGCTTGTGAGTGGGTTAGAAATGGATACATAGGAAAGTTAAAAAAAGTAGATATTGGTGTGCCAGGAAAGTTTCAAATAAAAGGTAATTATTCGGGTTCTGAAAAAGAGGAAAAAGTTCCTGATGGGTTTGATTATAAAATGTGGGCGGGCACAACTCCCGACGCACCTTATACTCCGAGCCGTTGTCATTTTAATTTTCGATGGATAGATGACTATGCTCCAGGTTATATCACTGATTGGGGAGCGCATTTNATTGATGTTGCGCATTGGGGTATGGATATGGATAATGGAGGGCCTCTAGAGATAAAGGCTGATAAAGTCAGAAGAAGAGAAGGTACAATTTATGATGCTGTTGAAAATTTTGATATCAGTTATTTATATCCAAAAGATATAAAGATGAGAATGTTTAGTACCCAAAAATCATCTGAATGGGGTACAAAATTTATCGGTTCTGAGGGTTCAATCTATGTTGAAAATCATAAATTGATAACGACTCCACCAGAACTTAAAAGGAAGAAATTACAATCAAATGATCAGAGGCTCTACGTTTCAGAGAATCATCATAGAAATTTTGTTGATTGTGTTATTTCTCGAAAAAAGACAGCTGCTTCGGTGGAATCAGCGCATCGTGCGGCCAGTGCGTGTCATTTAGGAGCTATTGCTGCAAAGTTGGGTAGAAGACTCAAATTTGATCCCCAAAATGAAAACTTTATCGATGATAAAGATGCTGATGAATTGCTGATGAGAAAATTCCATGGTGAATGGAAGCTTTCATAATAAATTAGTTTTGATTTTTTTTAAAAAGAAATATTAGACTCTCATGCATAAAAGATCTCTTGGAAGNACAAATTTTGAAGTTTCTGAAATTGGATTTGGAGCCTGGCAAATCGGGGCTGATTGGGGTGTGGAAGTTCCAATTGATACTGCATTAGAGTCGCTCAGCGCGGCTGCCGACGCAGGAGTAAACTTTATTGATACTGCTGATGTTTATGGGGCAGGGCGATCAGAAAAGATTATTGGGGAGTTTATTCAAGGAAGAGATGACGAGATTATAGTTGCGACCAAAATGGGTCGAGCTACTTCCGATTGGAATGATTCNTATGATGAAATATCAAAAGCAGCAGAGCTATCATGCAAAAGACTTGGTGTTGAGAGTCTTGATCTGGTTCAGTTACATTGCATCCCAGAGCAAACACTAAGGGGATTAAAGGCTTTTGAAAATCTTGAAAAAATTAAAGAACAAGGACTAATTAAAAACTATGGAGTAAGTGTGGAAACTATTGATGAGGGGCTTTTTTGTATTGAGAATTCAGCTACAACGTCTCTACAAGTAATATTCAATATATTTCGTCAAAGNGTGGTAACTGACCTTTTAGATAAAGCTGCCTCAAACAATGTAGGTATAATAGCGAGAGTGCCATTGGCAAGTGGGTTGCTTAGTGGAAAGTTTTCTAAAGATCACCAGTTTGTTGAAACTGATCACCGAAAATTTAATGCTGATGGTCAGCTTTTTAATGTTGGGGAAACGTTTGCTGGTGTGCCTTTTGAAGTTGCTCTGGAATTTGTNGATGAGATTGAGAGTATTTTGANTGAGGAACTTTTAGAAGCTAGTCTTGCTCAAAAATCATTGAGATGGATTCTTGACCATGAACAGGTAAGTACAGTAATCCCTGGAGCTACAACNGTTGAGCAAGCTTTCCAAAATGCAGGAGTTTCAAAGTTCGCCTCTCTTTCTAAAGAAGCACATTTAAAATTGAATTCACTATATNTTGATAAAATCGACTCTAATGTTCGAGGTCGATATTAATCAAAATATTATGGTCTCCAAGGATTTGTGTTTTCTCCTTTAGACCTGAGAAATTTGGCANCAACTTCCTTGTACCAATCATGAAGTTTTTTTTNCATGGTCGTCACTTTNTCTTGGTGAGATTNAGCNATATCATTTGATTCTCCTAAGTCTTTATTAAGATCATAGAGATGAGTTTTTCCGTCTTCATATCTCTCAACTAGTTTAAAATTATTAATTCTTATGGCCCCTCCTGGAAATCCCCCTTGATTTGAATAGTGTGGATAATGCCAATAGATAGCTTCTCTTTCAATTTCACCTTTATCTGATTTTAGTANTGGCATTAAGCTGACACCATCCATGTGTTGATTGGGTTTCAGTTTGATATTTGCTAAATCGAGAATGGTTGGATAAAAATCAGTACTAATTACGGGAACGTCTGATACAGAGGCTTTAAATTTATCTGGATATCGNATTATAAAAGGTTCTCGAATACCTCCCTCATACAACCAACCTTTTCCGCCTCTCAAGGGAAGATTTGAAGTGGGTGAACCTTCTGATGTTGAAAGTCCTCCATTATCTGAGGTGAAACATACAATGGTTTCTTTCTCAATACCTAATTCCTTAAGCTTGGAGAGAACCTTTCCGACAGCTTCATCCATTTTTTGAACCATTGCTGCATACGTTGGGTGTTTTTGGAGGATCCGAACGTTTCTTTTTTTTGCACCTGGCCATACTTGCTCTTCNGGTCCAAATTCTTTTCCANTAATGGATTGTGACTTTGTTTTATATTTATCAACTAANTNCTTAGGTGCTTGAAGTGGAGTGTGAACATTATAGAAAGAAAGATAGACTAGGAATGGTTCTTTATTTGAGTGATAATCATCAATGATATCGATAGCCTCTTGAGCTAATCGATCTGTAAGGTACTCTCCATCTTTAAGATTTTTTAAACGTGGATTTTTATATGGGGAAAAATATCCTCCCGGTGGACTACCTCGATTATGACCTCCAACATTAATGTCGAATCCTTGATTTTCAGGCCAGAATTTTGGATCGGGGCCTAGATGCCATTTTCCAAGAAATGCTGTTTTATATCCTGCCTCTTTAAGTGACTCGGCAANAGTGAGTTCTTTTAAGGGCATATTACTGTGTAATGGAGCAGGATTAAATTTACCTGATCGAGTTCCACTAAACCAATTCGTCGCATCAACTCTAGAAGGATATTTCCCAGTCATGATGCTATAACGGGTAGGGCTGCATACAGGGTTAGCGGCATAACCATTCGTAAATTTGACGCCAGTGGATGCCAGAGAATCTATATTTGGTGTCTCATAAAACGTTTTAGGATTGTATGCACCGATGTCCATATAACCAAGATCATCCACAAGGAAAAAAACAACGTTAGGTCTGCCCATTAGAGGTGAGATTAATACAGCTGATAAAAAAACAATTAATAAACGCATGTTAGATTTTTATATGATTTTACTCCTGAGTTTACGAGGAGAATTCTATTAGAAAATAAATTATATTTTCCTGATAGTTTGAATGCATTAACTACTCATCTANTAAATCAATTTTCAACATTGGNTTANACTGCTTTATGGTTTAGCCTTCGNNTTATCGATTAGTTCAATAATCTAAGAATAATATCTCTCTCATTTTAATCGTATTAAANTTNACAATGAAAACCAAGCGTANCNNTTTTTATAAATTAATAAGTAAATGTATTTTNNCTTTTCTTTTCTTTTCTNTTTCNGGGCTNNTNTCAGCAGATGACCATCATGATGACCGAAGAGATAAGAGGCCANNAAGATCACAAAATGATCAGCACGATTTTAATCATGCGCTGAATGGTATTAAAAACGAAATTAGAAAAGCTCAGGAAAAAGGCGATCGTAAAAAAGTAGAAATGCTTACGCGAAGAGTGAGGGAAATGGAGATGTCCAGGTCAAGAGTAAGAGGTCATGAAGAACGCTCACACAATGAACATCGTGGTAATCGGCGCCCCGAGCCTCGGAGGCAAAACGCGCAATCCCCACAAGCGATCATTAATCGTTTGAATCATCAGATAAGAGATCTTCAAAATCAAATTTCTGGAATGAGAAGAGAGATGGAGGGGATGAAAAGGCATTTGAATCATATNAGTAGGCATAATCACCATGATGAGAGAGAGCACCATGATGAGAGAGANCACCATGATGAGAGAGAGCANCATGATNAGANNGAACATAATGAAAGAGANNCTNNCNANAAAAGAAAGAATCAAAATAGAGAGCGTAGAGAGAAGGAGAACAATGAAAGAGAGGGCCGCGAGAAAGGGCGCTCTAAACAAGTATAAATTTCCTTAATTATTTTCCAGCTTTTTCTTAATTGATTGAGCGACTAATTTAGCAAGAGCCTTGGATCCTTCATTGGTGAAATGCACGTCTGCCTTTCGGCCAAGTTTTTCCCAGTTGTTTTTGGAAAAATTATAAAGGTCATTAGTCTCAATAGAATATTTTGACATAACTTCTTGCGCTGCCTCATTATATTTTTTTGAGTCTCCAACCACTCTTCCTTTTGCTCCATTGGGGACAGGAGTGGTGTTTCTCCATATAAGTTTTGCATTAGTTTCTTTCAAGCGCTCTACAAGTCTTACTAAGTTAGTTACGTAATCATTAATTGGAACTTGCTGTTTGCTGGATTCTAGTTCTGGCTTTGCAAGATTTTCTCCATTAGGTCCCATATATTTAAGATCGTGGAGTCCCCAATTAAAGTGGATAACATCCCATTTCTTATCACCAAGCCAATCTTTAATTCCATTAACCCCATGGTTTGTTGAGGCGCAATTAACTGGTGGTCTGTGAACGTTTGCAACACCTTTTAGAATTTCTCTAACTGGTAAGGTGTAGCCAATAGAAATTGAATCTCCAATTATTAAAACTCTCGGTAAATTTGGATCTTCATTAATTGGTGCAAGGGCATTGTGTTTTGGTTTCTTATTTTTTTTAACTGGTAATAATTGAATGGTCAGAATTACGTTCCCTTTTAAAGCGTAATCAGGAGCATATTCACCGACGCTTCCCCCAGGATCTGAGCCAACTGATAAACCATCAATTGGCATCACAGATAGGGTATTAACTTTTCCCGATCCCACTAATTTATCATTTATTAGTATCGATACAGCTCCAGCTCTACTCATTGAAACCTCAAAATTGAAATCTGATAAGCGAATTGGATCCTTTGATTCCACTCGGGTTATCTCACCATTAACACAAGTAAGAAAGCGAAGATGGTTTTTGTGTATAATGAGTGCAAATCCCTGTGCATCACCACCCTGAGCTATGATTGCTCCGTCGCTTTCGAGGTTCTCAACGCTTCCTTTTAATTGAAGGCCTCGCCCTAAAATATTTGGTGCTTTTTCCTGAGAAAGCTGAATTCCTGATTTTAATTCAAAGAACTCCTGTTTACTTAGTTTTTTTTTTCTCTTGGTTTTCCTCTCCATGTACCCACAGGAGAAACGTTGGCCCTATCGGCATAATCTTGATAGGCTTTAGATAGTTCAGCGACCAAGTCTCGCTTACTTTTAGAAAGGTCGTTCAACTCACTTCGATCTGATTTTATATTATATAGTTCCCAAGGTTTGTTTTCCTTGGATACTAACTTCCAGTCACCTTTGCGAATTGCTCTATTACCTTCATGTTCCCAGTAAAGTGCCTCTCTTTTAATTTTTTTTCCTTTGAAGGCAGTGTTTAGACTTTTCCCCTCAAGAGGTTTTATTTTAATTCCGTCCTTTTTCTTAGGATAAGATACTCCACCAATTTCAATGCATGTGGCCATGATATCAATAAGATGTCCTGGTTGATGATCAAGTTCTCCTTTTCTTTTGATGCCTGCTGGCCAATGTGCGATTAACGGGGTGCTTATACCTCCCTCGTGTACCCAGTGTTTATATTCTCTGAACGGAGTATTTGAAACGTTGGCCCACCCAAGTCCATAACCGATATAGGTATCAGCAGGTCCTGGCATGACGCCTGGTCCGGTTCTCACAGGGTAACCATCTCTTGTCTGAGCTGGAATCATCCGAGTTTGTAGTTCTCCCTTTTTCATTGGTGGCAAAGAAGGCTCAGCAGCTCTAGGGCCAGTCGTCTTGTTTTTTCCGCGACCGAATGCTTCAGCGCATCCTCCATTATCCTGCAAAAAGAGAATTAAAGTGTTATCCAATTTTTGGTTTTTCTCCAAAGTTTCAATGATTTGACCAATGCCCTGATCCATTTCATCAACCATCGCTGCATATACTTCCATGCATTTAATTTCCCATTCCTCTTCCTTGACTCTGCCCCACTCCCAAGGCTGAGGTGATAACTTGGAATCTTTTTTAATGATTCCAAGTTGCTTCATTTTTTTAAATCTTGCCTCTCTTATGACTTTATAGCCTGCATCATATTTGCCCTTATACTTTTCAATAACTTCATCTCTGGCATGCATTGGCCAATGAGCAGCGGTATAAGAAACGTAGCAGAAAAAGGGATCATTAGGCTTTGCCTTAACGTGTTCTTCAATGTACCTGACTGTTTGATCAGAAATTGCGTCCGTGTAAAACCATTCTTTTTTTGGTTTGTATTCAGGGTCATTATCAGGAGACATTTGAGTGTTGTCCCTGGTCAAAGTGTTTGGATCCCACAAAGAACCAGCTCCATGAATGGTTCCATAAAAACGGTCAAAGCCTCTTTGCATTGGCCAGTTGTTTTTAGGTCCATCAGGAGATATGTGCTTGGTGACGTGCCATTTTCCAGCCATATAGGTTCCATAACCTGATGTTTTTAGAGCCTCGGCTATGGTTATACATTCTCTATTGAGTTCACCTCTATAACCATCATGTCCTCTGTCCACCATCATCCAGCCTATTCCAGCTTGGTGAGGGTAGAGTCCGCTGAGCAATGATGCCCGTGTTGGACAACATCTTGCAGTGTTGTAAAATTGTGTGAATCTGAGGCCGTTAGCAGCAAGTTTGTCCAGATT
>NYVP01000087.1 GCA_002684575.1 Verrucomicrobiales bacterium | reverse complement strand
CAATTGTGATCATTCTTCAGAATGTTGTTGTGCAAGATGCAAGGTTGGATGGAGCTTTTGCTGCAATTGGTGCAATTTATGCAGTCGATAGAATTTTAGATATGTTTCGCACAAGCGTTAATGTTTATAGTGATTCCTGTGGAGCAGTCATCATTGCATCCTCTGAGGGAGAGAATCTTAAAGTTTGATTTTTTAAAAGTTAAAAAAAGAATCAGCATTCTGACTGGTGCTATCTGAAATTTTTTCAAGACTTGCTCTTCTTAAGTCGGCGATAAACTCTGTAGTGTTTTTTACATACATAGGCTCACACCTCTTGCCTCGGAATGGGATTGGAGCAAGGTAAGGGGAGTCTGTTTCAACCATAAAACTATCATCAGGGCATTTTGATACACATTCTTGAACAATTGATGCATTTTTAAAAGTTACTACGCCTGTGAAGGATATTAGGTGCCCATCATTAATTAAAGGCTTTGCTGATTCCCAGCTATGAGTAAAGCAGTGNAATACAGCTCTCAATTTACCCTTAAAAGGTGCGATTATTTTTTTTATTTCATTCCAGCATTCATCGCTTTTGTCTCTTTGATGAATGACCACATTGATGCCTAAATCTACTGCAAGCTCCAGTTGTGAAATNAAAAAATATTTTTGCCTTTTTTTGTATGACTCTTCATCCCAACCAGAAGGCGCAGGATGGAAAAAATCCAATCCAATTTCGCCTATAGCCACAACTTTATTTGAATCTGCAAGNTCAGAAATAATTTGAAGCCAATTTTTCTCTCCAACATCCGTTACTGAGCAAGGGTGAATTCCAACTGTCGCATAAACGGAGTCATGAATATTGGNAATTCTTATACATTCCTTTGAATCCTCAAGATCAGTACCTATAGATATTAATTTTGATATCTTGTTACTTTCTGCCTTTTTTATGACTTCTTCAAGATCACCTTTAAATTGTTTTGATGCTAGATGACAATGNGTGTCTATAATCATTCCTAGTTAAGAATTGATNCGATAANTTTACCACTTGATTAGGCAACTCGCCCAAGTGAGCCCTGCCCCNAATGCCACTAATAGAACAATATCCCCATCCTTTATTGCTTGCGATTTATTCGCTTCATCAAGAGCAATTGCGACGGCTGCAGCNGAGGTGTTTCCGTACTTATCAAGGTTAACAAAAGTATTTTCACTCGAAATTCCCATTCTGTCAGTTATGGCTTCAATAATTCTTAGATTTGCTTGATGGGGGATAAGTTTATTCACGTCCTCAACATTCATTCCGGACTTATCTAAAACATTTTCAGCGGCTTTTCTCATTGCATTGACTGCATACTTATAAACCTCTCTGCCTTGCATTCGGATAGCATTTAATTTTTGGTCAGCGTTTTCCGGAGTAATTGGGCATGCTGAGCCTCCGCCTGGGACATGTAAGATATCAGTTTGTCTGCCATCACTACCTAAGACTGACGATAGAATTTGTCTACTGTTCCCATTTTCTTCATCTGCACTTAGAATGGCCGCTCCGGCACCATCACCGAAAAGAACGCAAGTATTTCTATCTTCCCAGTCCACCATACTGCTAAGCTTTTCTGCTCCAATGATCAGGGCATGCTTTCGTTGACCACTACTTATAAAGTTTTCAGCAATTTGCATTGCATATAGAAAGCCCGAGCAGGCCGCAGAAACATCGAAACATAGAGCATTGATTGCACCAATGTTTTTCTGTACGTAGCATGCAGTTGATGGGAAAAATGCATCAGGAGAAATTGTGGCTACAATGATTAGGTCTACNTCTTCACTTTTGATGCCTGCATCAGACATTGCATCAATTGCTGCGGCGCTTGCTAAGTCACTAGTAGATTGGGTATCAGACGCGATCCTGCGCTCTTTAATGCCAGTTCTTGTGGTTATCCATTCATCTGAAGTATCTACAAATTTTTCAAGATCNTCGTTCGTAAGAATTTTNTCAGGCAAATAACTGCCAGTTCCTGAAATTTTAACACCAATAGACATTCTCGATAATAATGTAGTTAATTGTCGATTGAATGAAAGCTTAGATTTTTAATCTTATTTTCTATGTGTGGATTTAATTGTTGGGTTACAGATTCGTTAGCCACCCTGATTGCATTTTTGATGGCTAATGCTGAACTTCCACCATGAGATATGATACATACCCCGTTTACTCCAAGTAAAGGGCTTCCTCCATATTCTTCATAACTTCCTCTTGCCATTGCTGCTTTGAATGCAGGCTTAACCAGTTGAGCTCCGATTTTTCTTAGATTTGTTTTCAGCATCTCCTCCTTGACCCATTTTGCGACCGCTTTTGCNGTGGCTTCACACGCTTTAAGAATAATGTTTCCAGTGAACCCGTCACAAACTACTACATCGATTTCACGAAAAAATAAATCGTGACCTTCTACGTTTCCAACAAAATTAACTGAACTTTCTTTCAGAAGGGCAAATACTTCNTTCGTAAAGGCAGATCCTTTTTCATCCTCGGATCCATTAGACATGAGGCCAACTTTGGGATTAGATTTACCATTTACTTCTTTGGAATATACTGAGCCCATAATAGCATACTGAAGAAGGTGAGAAGGCTTAGCTTCGGTGTTAGCCCCAGCGTCCAATAAATANCATGTTCCGTATTCATTTGGCATAGGTGTTGCAATTCCAGCACGATCGACACCTTTGATGTTGCGAAGTTTTAATGTCGCAGCAGCTACCGCGGCTCCAGTGTTTCCAGCGCTGACTATTGCCTCGCATGTTCCATCTTTAACTAGGTCTGTTGCAATGCTAATGGAGGAATTCTTCTTCCTGCGAATCGCCATTGCTGGAGACTCATTCATTTCTACGACTTCTGATGAATGGATGATTTCAATTTTGCTGTTGTTTGTGTTTAGCCTTTTTAATGAANTAGTTATTTGGTTTTCATCTCCTACNAGATATAACTTTTCCAATGACGGAAATTCATCAATGGCTAAACAAGCCCCTTCAACGTTCACTTCATGACCGTTGTCTCCCCCCATGGCGTCGATTGCTATTTTCATTTTGTAGGGAAGTTATCTAAATCCTACAATGAATTTAGTGTGAATACTAAAATAAACCAGTCTTAAACTATAGAAGATAATCTAAATGATTGAATCCTAGTTGATTGGATTACAAGTTGTCTACTCCAAGGACTGAACGGTCACGATAATACCCACAGGAAGGACAGGCAATATGTGAAAGAGTAACAGCTCCACAATTATTGCATACGTTAAGTTTTGGGGCACGCCAACGGTTTGCGCCTCTTCTTTTACGAGACTTACTAAGTGAGGTTCTACTCTTAGGAACTGCCATGATAGTAAAATGATTAATCGATATTAAATTTGTCTAATGCTTCCCATTGTTTTGATGGAAGCGGATTAGTTGGGTCCTCACCATTATTTTGAGCATTCAAGCTCTCAATAAAATCACCAGATGCTGGGCAAGGCTCTGTTATCTCGTCGCCTTTGTCACATTTGGTAAAATTTGGGAGGGCGAGGAGGATATCTTCCCTAAGGGCATTCGTCAAGTCTATCATTAATTTACCATCAATAGGAGTCAAAATTGAGTGATTTTTGAGCTTTATTGTCTTTTTAAACAAAACTAGGCAATGAGTGCACTCAAAGGTGAATTTTGCTGAAAAATCGCCTCTTACTAATAATTCTCCACTNACGATAGAAGCTTCTGCTTCATAAATTAATTGTCCTGCAGGTTTGATTAGGTCCGAATCTTGAAATTCCCATATATCTTCACTGATTTCTCCACTCATGAATAAAGATTCACTTTTACTAATGGCTCGAATGTCGATTATCATTGATTTCGATTCCTGTTTTAGATCATAAAAAGATGTAACCCTTATTAATATTACTAACAAAAATGGGACTAAAATTGATCTTGGCAAAGATTATTAGAAAATAATTATACTTAAAGCTTTATATTTGCTTGATGTCTGAAAAATCAAACTCTGACCAGAACAAAAAATCCGGAGCTCTTTCTAAGAGCAATCCTCTTGCTGACGCTTTGGAGAGGTTGGAGCGTTCTGTCGCCCAAAGGGAAGGTAACCGCATGGCTTCTTTGGTGAAACCAATTAAAGAGGACGCNNATGAAAGTNATGAGGGACTGAGTAAAAAANCATCAGCTGCAGAGGATAGTGTTAAGGAGCCGTCTAATTCAAAGAATCCAAATGAAATAGATTCAAACAAAACTGGTTACTCGGCAAAATTGAGTTTGTTTGTTTTTTCATCATTTATTGTTACTGCAATTTTCATCATTCTTGGAGTGGTTTTCTGGCCTTATGCAAAAAAACATCTCAACAGTGAGCTGACTGCAATTCATGAAGCTGCAATTTTAACTAAAGAGCCACTGAATGAAGGCATATTAAATAAGTTAGGNGATGTTAATTCAAGACTTGATNTGCTCTCAAAAAATCTNGACCAAATTTCAAACTNGTCCAATTCATCAGCAGCAGATGTATATGAAGAGCTTGATTATCTAAGGCAGAGAAATGAATTAATTTCTTTAGGAGACCTTGCAATACACAATGCTGATAGGAAATCGCTGGATAAATTAATTTCCATTAGAGAGAAAAATTCAGATCCTAGATTACAATCTGGCGCAGCTTCAGAAATCTTAAGAGTCAAATTGGCTTATATGAATGGGCTTAGAAGGGGTAGTCAGTCTATACCAATTGGCCAATTGTTTCCGGAATACGATGTTGAGAATGAAGTTGATTTAAATACTGAGCAATTAATTAGTTTGTTGGATGATCTTGATGCGATGGATACACATAGAGTGAGGGCTGCTTATCTTCTTGCAGATAAGCGGAATGGAAAGGCTGCAACCGCCCTTGTAAATGTGGTTGCTAATGATTCGAATTTGGATGTTGTTCGAGAAGCCGCAATGACATTCAGCGAAATGACTGGATTTAGGAATGAGGATCTTTTAGACGTAAACTCATTAATCAATTGGTGGGAAAAAAATTCAGACAAAGTCTTGCCTGATTTGAAAAATTAAATCGCAATGTTGGAAATAATTTCCTCAAGCTTTTTTCCATACTCAATATAAGTATCTGTTTGATTTTTTTCTTTAGTCTCCTGATCAATATCTTCATTGTCTTCCTCATGGAATACAGATGCAATGTGCGGTTCTATAGAGATAAAACCNTCGTAATTNGTTTNTTTCAAATCAGATAGAATTTCTTNNACCTTGCCATCACCTTCACCAGGCATTGTAAAAGTGCACTCATTTTTCAAGTTGTCCCATATTCCATCTTTAACATGTACGTGTACGATATTTTCTTTGAGTGCTTGATAAAAACTCCATGCATCTTGACGTGGGTATGGCCTAGGAGCCGATCTGTCAGCGTTGAAAACGGGATTACCAGTATCAAAAACCCATTTCATTTGGGGGATTTCATTTTGTAATTTTAAAGCATGCAAAGTACTCATTCCACCGTAATTCATGCAATTTTCATGGACTGGGGTAATGCCATTATCTTCAAATCTAGTAATAATGTTTTTGAGCCTTTTAATTCTTTCCTCAAAGAATTGATTTTCGTGATCATTTTCATTTTCATCCTCAAGGATTGAGTAGCTCATAATACGAACAATGGAACTGCCAAGTACCTTCATTCTTGTTATGCACCTTTCTACCTCACCTTCAGTTATATCAAAAGGATCTGTTATGGAATGAGCCCAATTTCCAATTGTCGAGCCTATCCCACAAACTTTGATTTCGGCTTCGTTCAGTGCATCAACTGCTAGGTTAAATGCTTCTTCCGGTATTTCATGTATACTTCCTTTTTCAAAGTTTCCAACACTTAGAAAACGGGCCTCAATATGTTCCCATCCAAGGGCTTTAGTTGCAGCTATTTGTGAATTTATGCTGTCTCCAGCTTCGTCGGCAATACCAGTTAATATCATTTTTCTAGTTTGTCAGTGTTAGAAAGCTGTACAATCATGTTTTGTTAGATTGAGCGAAATCATCAGCTGATGCCGTAGCTTTAGCATCAATTTTTTTCTTCTGAAAGGTAGAGGTGTCGCCCTTTTCCTTTAAAATTGAAGAATATTTTTTTGCATCCATAGGCAGCTGAATGGGCTTGCTTTCCCAGGCTGATAACAAAGCAGCATTGGCTAATTCTACACTGTGTATTCCTTCAACTGCAGGAGAGATTAATTCCTCCCCATTAGAAATTGAATTGATGAAATTTTGCATAATTTCAACATGTTGACCACCTCTTCCATTGATAGGAATTTCTACCTTCCATGTATCGGGTTTGGAAAAGCCTGACATAGACTGAAGACTAAATTCTGAGGTTTGAGTTTCATTTCTCTCCCATTCAATTAAACCATCTTCAACAGTAAGAACACCTCTTTCAGAAATTACCTCTAATCTGTTAACTCCAGGGCTTTCACCTGTGGATGTTATGAAAGTTGCATTTTTGCCATCATTATATTTAAAGTAAAGTGTGGCGTCATCCTCAACTTCTATTTGGTGATAGCGGCCAAAACCCAAAAATCCAGTAACTTCTTCAGGCATCCCGAATAACCATTGGAAAAGATCTAAATTGTGTGGGCATTGATTTAGTAAAACACCTCCGCCTTCACCTTTCCAAGTGGCTCTCCAACCACCCATCGCATAATAATATTCAGTTCTAAACCAGTCAGTAACGGACCAATGTATCCTACGAATTTCCCCCAAATCATTTGAATCTATCAATCGTTTCAATGTTTTGTAATGCGGATCAGTCCTCTGATTAAACATAGCAGCGAAGACTTTTTTTTGCCCGGTTTTTTCATATGCATTTATTAATGCTTCGCAGTCGGCTTTATCAACCGCTAAAGGTTTTTCCATAAGGACATGGAGGTTTGCCTCTAGTGATTTAATTCCTATTTCTCTGTGTGAAGGGTGGGGGGTGCAAATGTGGATTGCATCGATGAGACCAGAATTAATCATTTCATCTACATCGGTGAATTGGCTTTCTCCTTCTATTTTGTCTGGTAAAGACCCAGAAACATCACAGATTGCAGTGAGATCAACTCCTTTAACTTTACCACTTAAAATATTTTCTCTATGAGCTCTGCCCATATTTCCCAAACCTACTATTCCATATTTAACGTTATCCATGGTTTGAATTTTGATGTTTAAAATTATTCTTATTTTTTTGAAGCTGCTTTCTTTTTTGCACGGGGAGGAAATTCCCATCCCAATTTTCCTGTCGATTTATCTAATAATAAATGAGCATTGAAGGGTCTTCCTTTTTTGGAAATAAAGCCGTTAATGACTTCAGTTTTTCCTTCTACAAATAATTTAATAATCTGTTCCCGAGGTAATTCTTTTTTTAATATTTCTTTGGATATTCTAGTGCCACCCTTTTGTTTGTCTGAAGCCATATCAGGGCATATGTATGCCCGGTCAGTTTCATAAACTTTTACCTTTGTTCCATCATCAAGTGAGGCCTCTGTTAGGAGTTGGTCATCACTCAAATTTTTAGACTCCTTTTCTCTCTCTTCATCTCCTTCAAATATAAATTCTGGTTTCCATCCTCCTCTGGCACCTTGAGCCATTTTCAACTCAGCAGTGAAGGGTTGGCCGAATCGATTTTTGAATGTATCAAAAGGACCGATTCTTCCTTCCTCTAAAAGAGTTTTGGCCTGTTCAGGGGAAATTTCGTGGCTAGCAATATATTTATTCAGTTTAAATTTACATTCTGCTGATTTGCATTCATAGCTTCCATCTGTTTGCTTAAAAGATTTATCCTGACAATCAGGGCATGTCGCAATCAGATCATCAAAAACCCTGTTTGCTAGCTCATCTATTTTTAAAGAGGTTCTATTTACTATTTCTTCAGTTAGGGTCTTAATCTCTTCCATAAAGATCTCCCTACTAAGTTTTCCGCTTTCCATTTGCTTTAATTTATACTCCCATTCCCCAGTTAATTCAGGTGAACTAAGTGCATCAATTCCAATATCATTAAGCAAGTCTATTAGAGCTAGACCTTTATTAGAAACTACGAGATCTCGTTTTTGCTGCTCATGTCGAAATAAATATTTATGTGCTATCAAGCCCTCTATTATTGCAGCTCTTGTTGCTGGGGTTCCAAGACCCCGCTCTTTCATAGCTTCCTTTAGTTCATCGTCATCAATTCTTTTACCTGCCGTTTCCATTGCACCTAAAAGAGTTGCTTCATTATACCTAGCTGGAGGTTTGGTTTCCTCTGATTTAATTTCTATACTGAGGGCTTTTACTTGGTCGCCAGTTTCGGCAGGAATTAGCTCATTTTTTTCTGTAGCAACACCTGGTTTGCGGCCGTAAACCTCAAGAAATCCTGGTTTTACAAGGATTTTTCCAGTGGTAAGAAACGAATCATTATTTATTCGTGTGATTCTTCTTGTCGTTTCAAATTCTGCAGATGGATAAAAAATAGCGACGAGTCTTCTAGTGACTAAATCATAGATTTTTTGTTCTTGTTCCTTAAGGCCGGCGGTAGGTATTTTGCCGGTCGGTACAATGGCGAAGTGATCACTAATTTTTGAGTCATTAAAAATTCTTTTGTTTGGTTTTATCCAATTATTTTCAATTACTTTTGATGAGCTATCAATGATCTGTTGATGAAGTGAAGTATTTGCGATGGAGTTGGCAAAATCATTTATATGTGATTTTATCGTATCTACATAATCTTCGGGTAGACATTTAGAATCTGTTCTCGGATATGTAAGTAACTTATGTCTCTCATATAGTGATTGTGCTATTGCTAGTGTATTTCGTGCACTAAAACCGAATTTGCTTGAAGCTTCACGCTGGAGAGTTGTTAAATCAAAGAGTTGAGGAGGAGATTGCTTGGCTGGCTTTTTGTTTTCTTCAATAACGCCAGTTTGGTCCTTGCATCTTTCAAGGATTTTTTGTGCTTCTTCTTCAGTCCAAATTCTATCGGCTTTTAACTTTTCATCATTTTCATCCTTTTTAAAATTTTCTCTGAACCATTTTCCATTATATGAACCATTGTCAGTTTCAAAATCAGCAAGTACTTCCCAATAACTAGTAGGTGAAAAGTTTCTAATTTCTTTTTCACGCTCACTTAAAATTACCAAAGTTGGTGTTTGTACCCTTCCTGCGGTGGTTACATTAAATCCCCCATGTCGAGAGTTAAAAGCTGTTAGCGCACGTGTTCCATTTAGACCTACTAGCCAATCGCTTTCCGATCTGCAGAGAGCAGCTTGTGCAAGAGGAATCATTTCTTCGTCTCCCCTAAGAGAATGATATGCACTGATTATGGAATTATTAGTCATTGACTGCATCCACATTCTTTTGAGATTTTTCTCTACTCCTGCAATTTGTATAACATATCTGAAGATTAATTCTCCCTCTCTTCCTGCGTCGCATGCATTGATTATCGTATCAACTTCTTTGCGTTTAATTAACCTTTTCAATAGATTAAGTCTGCTCTCACTTTTTGCTATTGGCTGAATTTCAAATTTTTCGGGTATTACTGGTAAGTGCTTTATGCCCCAGGGTAGCTTTTTACCATTTGGCCCTGAAGGCATCTTTAATTCAACTAGATGACCCACTGCAGAGGCTATGATTGCCTGATCAGATTCAAAATAGGTATTACGATCTTTACCTTTCTTTTCAAACTTACCCAGTTCCTTAGATAGTACTTTTGCAAGGTCTGTCGCAACGCTTGGTTTCTCAGCAATTATAAGGATTTTAGACATCTTTGAGATGCGAACCTAGAATGCATTTTATCAATTAAGCAAATACGATTGTTCAAAAAATCAATTTTCTGCAGGAATTTCGTAATTTTTTTTATTTCATTCTAGGCCAACCGAATAGATATAAGATTATTGTGCAGAACATAATATCAGGGGTTTTAACCTAAAAACTAAACAAATTGATGTTATTTGATCTCTCTAGGTGTTGCCACTTAATGGCCAATACTATGGCCACTAAGGGTAGAAAAAAACTTTTTCATATGAGAAACCCATATTTTTAGAGATCTGTTGCAGTTATAAGCTTATGGCTACATTAAAACGAAAAGACAGAAGTCCCTACTGGCATCGGATATATAAACTCGCCAATGGAAAGTTCCGATCAAGATCCACTAAAACCACGCAGAAACGTGAAGCTCGTAGAATCGTTAATGAATGGGAAGTAGAGGAACAAAAGATTCGTGAGGGAAAATCGGAGCAAGCTAGAGAGGTTCGGGAGTTTATAGAACGCTACTTTGCAGATCAGCATAGGAAGGGATGGAATAGGGACGATGCAATAAAAGATATATAGCTGTTTTTNTAAGAATAAGACGCNTTAAGTATTCGTTAAGGCCTCAAAGCTTCTATAGCCAAAGAAATATCGTCCTCTGAAACATCCTCACTAAGTTCTGCTTCTCCAAGTTTATTAAGAATCACGAATCTTATTTTGCCATTTTTAAACTTTTTGTCAGATTTCATAATATCAATCAGACTTTGTGTTGATACAGAGTTATCAAGTTGAGTTGGAAGATTAAATTTCTTAAGCGCTTTAATGATTATTTCGTTCTCTGAATCTGATAAATTAGATTTTTGAGAAGATATTTTATTAGCTGCTATTAGTCCTAAGCTAATCGCTTCTCCATGTAAAAATTTACCATACCTACCCGCGGTTTCTATAGCATGACCAATAGTGTGGCCGTAATTTAAATGAGCTCTTAGGCCACTTAATTCTTTTTCATCTTGTTCAACTATACGAGCTTTAGTTTCAACGTTTTTAAGAATCAATTCATCAAGGTTTTCATATCCCTCAACGCTCATTATATCTTCAAACATTGATTTATCTCGAATCGCTGCATGCTTAATGACTTCAGCAAACCCCTCGTTAAATTCTCTCTCTGGTAAAGATGAAAGAGTAAGAGTGTCAGTAATTACAATCTTCGGATGGTAGAAAGAACCAATTAAGTTTTTTCCCTCTGGAGTGTTCACCCCTGTTTTACCTCCTACTGCACTATCGACTTGGGAGACTATTGTTGTTGGAATTTGAATAAACGGAACTCCCCTGTAAAAGACTGATGCCACTAGCCCGGCCAAATCACCTATGACTCCGCCGCCCAGTGCAATAACAAAAACATGACGGTCATGTCCTGTTTTAATCATTTTTCGACAAATTTTTTCTACAGATTCTAGCGACTTTGAACTTTCTCCTGCATCGACAACGATTAATTCTGATTTTATATTTTTGTTAGCGAGTGATTCAGAAACCTTAGAAGCGTAAAGAGGAGCAACATTTGAGTCACTTATAATTGCGCACCTGTTTCCGATTTCTAAATTAGATATGTAATTGCCGCAATCGTTTAAAATGCCTTTGCTGACAATGACTTCATAAGCATTATCTTTAAGGTTAATTTTTGCTGAAATTTTATTAGATGACATTTTTCATTGAACTGATCGTTCCTAATATTTTCTTTAATATTAAATCTGTATCTTCATCTGCATATAAGCAAACTCTTTGAAATCCACTTTCTCTTTTGAACCATGTGATTTGTCTTTTTGCATAATTTCTAGAAATTTTTTGTATAGTTGAAATTGATTCATCTAGACTCATTTTTCCATTTAAGTAATCTTTTATTTCTCGTATGCCTATGGCTTTGATGGCGGTTTCAGAAATATTCTCTGGTAATTGTGATATTTGCTCTACTGCACCTGAATTAAACATTTTTATTACCCTTGAATTTATTCTTTCATAAAGTTCATCTCGTGGTCTTTCTATAATTAAGCCTGTAAATACTGGATTTTTCTTTTTCCAATCTTTTTTTATTTGCGACATTGGCTTTCCACATTGGATAGATATTTCTAAGGCTCTAATAATGTGGCGCTTGTTTTTTAAGTTCATATTTTGAGCGCCATCTCGATCAAATCTGAATAATTTTTCAGATAATTCTTCAATTGATAATTGGTTTAATTTTTTTCTCAGCTTTTCGTCAACCGGTGGAAAATCCAATAGACCATGGGTTAAACTTTTAATATAAAGACCACTACCACCGGTGACTATCGGTAGTTTTTTGTTTTCTTTGATTTCTGTGATCTTTTCTTTTGCGATTATTGAATATTTACCAGCATTATACTCCTCGTCTAAATTAAGGATCCCGTAAAGATGATGAGGTGCGCGGTTTAATTCTTTTTTATTTGGGGAAGCGGTTATTATTTCGATTCCTTTGTACAATTGGAACGCATCGGCATTGATGATTTCTCCATTTAAATCATTTGCAATAAGTGATGCTATAGAGCTTTTCCCTGATCCTGTCGGGCCAACCAAGTAAAGTGACCGCATTTTTTTGAATGTAGTATATCAGAATGATTAATTATCTTCACGGCCAGCGCTTTTGGCGCCGTTGACAATAAGCTTCCT
>NYVP01000086.1 GCA_002684575.1 Verrucomicrobiales bacterium | reverse complement strand
AAAGATCAGAGAAAATTTATAGATGGTGGTATTTGGAGATTTCACCCAGTTAAAAAAGAATTTGAGGTTTTTGGTCATGGTTTATCTAATCCATGGGGATTTGATTTTAATGATGTGGGTCAGGGCTTTGCGAGTTGCTGTGTTATCCCTCACCTTTTTCACATTGTTCAAGGAGGATATTTTACTAAACAAAGTAAACCTCACAAGAATCCATACGTTTACAAACCTATTGAAACGGTTGCAGATCATCACCATCTATCAGCACATGGTGGTGCCAGGTTTTATCTAGCTGACACGTTTCCTTCATCTTATCGAGATCAATTATTTAAGTGTAATATTCACCAGCATGAAGTTCTTATCGATTTTATGGAACGAAGTGGCTCAGGATATATCGGTAAACACCATTCGGCCTTTTTACCCATCAATGACCTTGCTTGGGTGGGTTTCAGTCTAGAGATTGGGCCGGACGGAGGCGTATATATTCTTGATTGGCACGACACTGACATCTGTGGAAATGCCATTAATTTTCCAGACAGTGGACGCATATATCGCGTCATGCCAAAGAACGCAAAAAAAATCAAGCGTCCCAACTTATCAAAGCTTTCAGACCAAGAGCTTGCGGATATGCAAAATCACTCAAACGACTGGTACGTTAGACATGCCAGAGTCATCCTTCATCATAGAGCGTCTGAAGGAATTTTGGATAAAGAGGTGGTAGGAAACAGCCTACTCAAATTAGCAAGTAGTGCCAAAACATCAGGAAAAAAGCTTCGTGCATTATGGGCTGCACACGTCACGGGATTATTGACAGAAAAAAGGAAAATAGAACTTTTAAACCATGAAGATGAATACGTGCGAGCTTGGACCATTCAGTTATTATGCGAGGATCGCAAGCCAAGTGATGAAGCTCTAGAGAACTTCAAAAAAATGGCAAAAGAAGATCCATCAGCTGTTGTTCGTTTATACTTGGCATCAGCTGCTCAGAGAATTCAGTTCAATGATCGCTGGCCAATACTTGAGGAACTTGTAAAACACAAAAAAGATGTCAAAGATCACAACCTTCCAAATATGCTGTGGTATGCACTAGAGCCGATGGTTCCAGACCATTCTGAAAAAGCTTTAACTCTCGCCGTTACAGGTCAAATACCACTGCTTAAGGAACTTGTTCCAAGAAGAATGGCTGCAACAAAAACCGCCAAGAAATCAGGCCCAGATCCTTTATGGCAAAAGCACATTCAAAAAATTGCACCTGGCTTTAATGTAAGAAACGTGGGAGAAGGCGGAGTGAGACCAATAAAAAGTTTCCGTAATGAGATAGCTGTCCAAACTCACCCAAAAGACAAGACCGTCCCTTGTGAGATTTATCGCGATCTTGAAGTGCCAACCGGCAAAAAAACATCACTAAAAGTTAAAGCAAGTTATCATGCTCATGGAGACTGGCAGATTCGTGTTAAGGCCGATGGAAAAGTAATCCACGATCAAATCGTTGGTTACACAGCGGTCCGGAGCCAGTGGCTCGAATTGAATCTAGACCTCTCTGACTATGCCGGGAAAAAGATTCCAATAGTCATCGAAAACAGAGCTAATGACTGGAAAAATGAATTCGGGTACTGGGGTTCAATAGAGGTTGTTAGTAAATAATTGGAACAAAATTTGAAGCCATTTTCATTTTTTTCTGCCAACCATATTCATCATTAGAATTTAGAAAATTTTCTAATTCTTCTCTATTTTTATGAAGGATTTCCTTCATGACATTTTTAGTATCTGGACAATCTTCCAACGTAGATCCATCCCAGTTGATGCATATTGATTTGAAAGTGGAAATGATTTTTAAAAGGTCATGGTCGGGTTTTTTAGCGTGATTTTTACATTTAATAAAATCTTTGGACCAAAGCTCTAAATATCTTTGATTGGATCCCTGCATGATCCAATTGACATGTTCTTTATAGATATGGAACCGGTCACTCTTAGGGTTAAATCCATGAGCTGAAAAATGATCGGCCAATATCATGGAATGAACAGTATCTAACTTAGAATCAACCACGGCTAATTGAATAGGGTCACGATTTAAACGATTCCAAAAGCGATAAAATTTTTCAGAACCCAATCCCTTTAAAGGTGAATCTTTAGGCAACAAATTCCACAACTTTAGTAAGAGCTGATCTTCTGCCTTTTCCTTTATTTCATAGGCCTTTTTCAATTCAGATAAGAATTTTTCCATCTTCGGATTCTTAAAAAGATGTTCATAGGGAAATGAAAACGGCCACGAAACATCAGGTAAGTTGTTGGAACTGCCAGTCAGCTCACGATGCAACTGATGAAGCGATTCTTTTTCAACATTCCAATCTTTTTTTATGCACATGGATATGTGACTAATTACTTTTATATATGAATTGAACTATTTTGTTAGTTTATTTCGCGAAGAACTGATTGGGTAACCATATCTGCCAATAAATCATACGCGGGTCTAGTCCAATGAAAGCGATCACCCTTCGCTAGTTTTCTATTTCTATCCAATAATTCATAAAAATCATTAATTGGAATATTCATTTCATCCATGACCAACTTAGCCATTCTATTATGCTCAATGATTGTAGGATTAATTTCTGAATCAAGAGCAGCAACATTATTTTTCTCAGTGACTGGGGTAGAATTTGCCCAAATTAATTTTGCTTTAGGGTATCTTGATTTGATAACTTTAACATAGTCTCTTGTAAGAGGAATAAAGGTCCCCTTCTTTATTCTACCCTCCTGCCAACCGTGTAGGCCTACGTTAAAATGAATTAAATCATACGGCCCTTGGGATAACACTCTATCTAAAACCTTATTGAGATTCTCAGATTGATGATATGGGTTTACCCACATATCAACATATGCCTTGCCATTAAGTTTTTTAATTACCTGCCGAGCATAGCCATTAAGAATCGAATCTCCAATCAACAAGATCCTTGGGATTTTAGAGTTAATGATTTGAGCTTTTTCGAGTCTCCAACCCTTACCTTCAGACTGCAATCTTTTATCTGACTCACGCGCAGTCGGCAAATCCGCAAAAACAGAGCAGGCNAATAGGCCCAAAAAAAATAAGATTACTATCCTCCAATAGATCATTTAATGAGATTCAAAAAATTTATNGAGTAGTGGAAGATAAACGAAAAAACAAAGAGCGGTATTCACTATCCGACAAACTCAAGACAAATTGATCATCAACTTGATCAACCAAATCCGGATCGACATTTTCCCACTCCGAAAGCTTTAAACTGGTAGTCGCTTGAAGAGTAAATCCCTCCGAAGTAGATGACCAAGAAACAATGATGCTTTGATCTTGCCTTGAGATATTCAATTCAGGGAGTTTTGGCCCAACTTTCTCATCTGAGACATTGACTAAAAAAGTAATGAGATCACTCTCATTCTCAAAGTAATCATACGTTTGTACCACCACTCCATAGTCACCGTTTTCCACTTTTTGCCGATTCAATTGTAGCCCATCAGTCCCGTTCTCTGGAATTACAATTCTTATATCCTCAAAGGAATTGAACCCCGAATAATATTCTCCATCCTCATAGGTCTCGGTGTAATAGGCGGGAAATATGACGCCTCCAGGTTCAAAGCCTCTAGCATACTCTCTGGGAGATAAGGCATACGCCTCTAGGCCGTCAGTATCAATAGTATCCTCAAGTACCGTATCCACAACACCGTTACCATTTTCATCAAAGGCCGTAAAAACAATNAATGAATCAACGTCGTCTGCACCAGGNGCCAANTAATCTGCAAAACTGATATGAATGTTAGAACCAGGTTCCCATGAGTATCCTCCTAGAAAAACTGGATCTTGATCCTGAGAATCAATTAGGGAGATCATCGGCATTTTTGAATCCCATTCAAAGTCGTACTTGCCTATTCCATCAAGAATACCACTTCCAATCTCGCCTAAGAAAA
Organism: Verrucomicrobiales bacterium; assembly: GCA_002684575.1. GTDB lineage: Bacteria > Verrucomicrobiota > Verrucomicrobiia > Verrucomicrobiales > DEV007 > EC70. The sequence goes on along the minus strand of NYVP01000086.1, from coordinate 34,055 downwards.
TATACTGCTCAGAATTTTCAAAGGTTTCATTGGTTACTAGCGCCGCTCTAGCAGAGTAAGCATCATCACCCTCTGTAACTTCAAAACTCAAAACTGCAGGACTATTACCAGATGCAACAAGATTGGTATTTTCGTCAATCTCTTCAGAAATGGGACCCTCCACTAAACCAACTGTTGAACTCGGCTCTGGAGTTTGAATCACTGGAGGAGCAATATCATTNATATTGAGACCCTGCACGGCAGAAAGATAAGTTTTCCAATCAGCTCCACCAAATTCATCCTTAAGAAAATTCTGCCTTATCCTATGTTCTTTTCCTTTAATAGTCCAAGTGTCATCCGCACTATAGATCTGACTATATTTTCCACTAATTGGATAGTAAATGGATAGACCGACAGCGTTTAGGCGCTCGGTACCTAATGATTTAGCAATAATGAGATTATTGATAGCATCAACCAGATCCATAGAAATAGATTTCATTGGGCCGTCAACTTTTGAAGAAAGGTCAGCGGCAAAATTACCAATGTCGATATAATCAGTCACAGTGGACTTACCAACTCTGGGACTATTTAAACTGTATGGAATAGATTCTCTTCTGAGCCTAGCCAAAGAAGATAAATCAATACTACCATTCTGAATTGATTCAACAAGGCCACGGGTAAAGGCTTTCATTTTTTGATTATAATCAGCAAATAAATTCATATCGTAAGCAACATGAACTTTGAACCCCTTGTCTGATTGCTGTTGGTGATGAAAATCCCAAAATCCACTCTCGACACTTGCAAATTCAGTCATACTCAAATCGGGCTTGCTTCGCAAATAGGCCATGGTTGATGCGTAGTCCCAGCCATCTCCATAATCGATTTCAGGGTTGGCTATGTATATGTCACAAAGGTCATAAAAATCTACCAACTGCTCAGCGCCACCCATGAGACAAGTATCAAAACTTATAAAATCATANTTTGGTTTATTATTTGAATTTAAAGTATTTTTGATGGCGTCTCTNATATCGGAGGTCCACATAGAAACTCCTCGTAGTGAACCCTTACCGTCTCGATTATCCCCACCAAAACCTTCCCATTGTCCGCCATGATTCCAAAGAACAAGACCCCGCCTGTCAGATGGAAAATTCTTTAGCGACCAATCTAAGAAATCTGCAAGCACATTAGGGTCATCTAAATCCTGCTCTGGCAAAACTTCTGCAAAATTGACCCCATTACCATCAAAAACAATTCTAGTGACTTTATCCCTATACTCTACGGGGTACTCTGATCCCTGAAATGCTTCTTTCTCAGATGAATCAAAGTCGGCTTGCAGAATGATTTTAAAGTTGTCACTTCCACCGGCCGTGATCATTTCATTTATATCCTCCAATAGATTTAGAGTTAAATTACTATCTCCATGGCCGTAGATTAGCACTGTCCAAGTGGTATTACTGTCAGAGTCAGGTGCTGGGGCGACTACAATATTTTTTCTGCCTGCTTCGTCTCTTCTATTGTCTTGCCATACGAGTTGATATGATCCTGGAGGAATCGGTCNTTTTAAGCCGAACTCAATTGAATATTTTGAATCAATATTACCTTTGTATTCTTGAGACCATATAAAAGTGTTATCTTGGACCAAACCAACCCATAAATCATTATTGCTGCCATTGGTCTTAAAACCTGAATATTCTGCAATAAATGGTTCAAATTGCGTAAAGTTAAGAGGATTCCCTTGGCCGATACCCTCGCCGATTTTAATAATTGGAGGCTCAGCATAAGTATTCAAAACTCCAAAAAATATTGCAAAAAGCCCTAAAAAGTAATGTTTTTTTATGTTCATTTCTACCAAGTGTAACGTAAATATTTTAATTAAAAAGTGGGTTTTTCATCTATAAAATATGCATCAAGACAGCATTGATTCTCGGATCGAATAGGTTAAGATGCAGACCCTCAATATAATTCAAAAAACCTCAAATCATGAAACTCTTGTTACATTCATTTATAGGCCTTGCCCTAATTTTCAATCTTTCGGCCCAAGCTGACAAAGACAAAGCGGAAAGTACTAAAGAAACCAACGAGCACAAAGACATGAAAATTGTCAGCTATCTTATAGGTGCAGACATTGGATCAAATATGAAAACTGCTGAGCTAGGTATTGAGGTTGAACAGTTCATCGAAGGATTCAAAGCTGCCGTGGCTGGTAAAAAAATCAATTATTCTGATGAAGATAAGCAAAGAATCCTTGGTGCGTTTAGTGCTGAAAGACAGGCCATCTCAAGAAAGAAATCACAAATGCAAGCATTCGGTTTAGAAACTCTCGAAGCATGGGATAAACTCGCTGCTAATAATAAAGCAGATGGAGCAAAGTTTTTGGCCGAGAACGGAAAAAAGCAGGGAGTCAAAACATTACCAAGTGGCCTTCAATACCAAATCCTCAAAGCAGCGGATGGAGCAATACCAAAGGCGACCGATAGAATTAAGGCTAGGTATAAAGGTACATTGCTTGATGGCACCGTGTTTGATGAGACCAAAGGAACGACACCCCGCCAGTTCAGTGTGCGTGGCGTCATCAAAGGTTGGACAGAAGCCCTCCAAATTATGCCCGTTGGCTCAAAATGGAAACTTTTCATTCCATCAGACCTTGCTTATGGCGACCTAGGAAGGCGTCCCCCTATCGGGCCAAACTCAACACTTATTTTCGAAATGGAACTCGTTGAAATCACACCGACTCCTTCTCGAGTCCCTACCGTGAGACCAGGCACAAAAGTTAGCCCATCATCAACAGGAGCAAAGCCAAGAAAGCCAATTACTGCAACAACTCCTCCAGTTGCCGTTGAATTTCCTAAAGAAAAAGGTGGCAAAATTAAAGTCACACCGGTCGACCCTAAAACTGGTAAAGCAACGGGTGAAACTAAACTGATAGATCCCAAGAAAAAGGAATCTAAGAAATAATTTCGTAATTTATTTCAGTTCTTATTTATAAAAAGGCCCGGGTTAAGATCTCACTTTATTAAATCTGTTAGGATTTAAATTGTGTCTAAGTATAGTTAATATGGCAGAACACACGAAACGCGTTGGAATCATTGGCCTTGGAATCATTGGAAGCAGGATTTCTGAAACCCTGAAAAAAAAGGGTTGGGAGGTATCAGTCTGGAATAGAACCGAAGGCAAGGATCAAAATAGTCTGAGCTCACCTGCTGAGGTGTTGAAAAAATCTCATTTCATTCAAATCTTTGTTAGGGACGGAAATGCACTGCATGAAATAATTGATAATTTTAAGTCAGAATTAACACCTGACCATGTAATCATTAATCACGCGACTATTTCTTTAGAAGATACAAAATCGGCTCATGAAAAAATTACATCCCTCGGAGCCTCGTTTCTAGATTGTCCTTTTACCGGCAGTCGCGATGCAGCAGCGGCTGGATTGCTCAACTATTATGTGGGTGGTGATGAAGAGATTCTTCAACAGTCTCAATCACTGTTAACGGATAGCTCCAATAGCATTACGCATCTTGGTCAAATCGGCACTGCAACCGTATTTAAAATCGCCACGAACATGATCTCGGCAACAACAGTTGCAATACTGGCTGAGTCTCTCGCCGTATGCAAAGTCGGTGAGGTCAAACTAGAAAAAATGTTAGAAGCAATGACCGTCAACGCATGTTCGTCTGGCCTCACAAACATGAAATTACCCAGTATGCTTGAGGGCAACTATGAGCCTCACTTCTCTTTAAAAAATATGCTCAAAGATGCAGAGTTCGGCCTTAGCATGGCAGACAACAAAGGCATTANTCTTCCTGTCCTCAAAGCAGCNGCCGATAGCATGCAATCACAGATGGAAAAAAATCGTGACGACGAAGATTATTCTGTGGTTTATCGAAACTTTACCGANTAAAAGTCATNAATNTCAATGAAGTCGGTTGATCTATCCAAACGCGCTAAGTTTCGTGTAACNGGCNAGGATAGAGTACGATATCTNAATGGTCAGGTTAGNAATGACGTTCGTAAAGTCTCNAGCAAGGAGACTATTTCTGCCTGCGTAACTACAGCCAANGGTAAACTCGAAGGGCTTATCTGGATTAGCGAAGANACGAGTAGTGAATCNCTTTTAATTGATGCAGATCCAGAGNTTAGAGAANNGCTTATNATGCGATTATCTAAGTATATCATTTCAGATGATGTTGAAATTTTTGATNTTACCGAGGATTATCAGCTAATTCATGATNTAGGNCATGATGATGATAACCTAATGCTCTCAAACCGTTTTTGCTGTAACGGAGTNGACCGTTGGATANAGGTTGGAGATNTGATTGNGGGTTCGGATTGGATGAGTGATAAGAGCTTAGAAGAATATCGAATAAAACAAGGCGTGCCTGCATGGGGCTATGAGCTAAATTCTAACACTCTTCCGCAAGAGGCCCTGCTTGAAAGAAAAAGTGTTGATTTCCACAAGGGCTGTTATGTTGGGCAAGAAATTATTTCAAGGCTTAAAAGCGTTGGCCGAGTTCGTCGCTTGTTAGTAGGACTAACATTTTCCGAAGGACCAACACCGGAATCAGGTTGGGAATTACTTGACGATGAAAATAAAAAGATCGGCGAAGTTACCAGTGTTTGTAAAACAGATAGTGAATTAATTGGNTTGGGNTANGTAAAAANTGGTAAAAANCCTATAAAATCTAACAATATCNAAAAAAACCTTCACACAGAAGTNATCTTAAGACATACTCCTTTTACTGATTAAAATAATTAGCGAAAGGATTATGANAAAGATTACTCTTNAACTTTTNATATTTCTGGGGGCGCTGTTTTTAAATGCCACACAAAGTAAGGCTTTTATTTATGACATTCCTCAACCTGGGCAAAGAGAATTTATACAAGACTTGGCTGGATTGATTGATGAAAATCACCAACAAGAAATCAAGCAGGCTGCCGACAAAATCCTAACACAGACAGGCAACCCTATTATTGTGGTCACCATCAATAAAATGGCAGACCATTTAGATAAAGGTAAAACTTTAAGAATAGAAACCTTTGCCCATTTCTTATTTGATCAATGGGAAATAGGATCCGTGGAAATTGAAGGTATTGATCCTGAGACACTCAATAGAGGTATACTCTTACTCATTTCAAAGGGCGACCGAAAGGCAAGAATTCAGCTTGGAGCTGGTTGGGGGCGACAGGCAGACGGTGTCTGTAAGCAAATAATGGACAGAGTAATTGTTCCAAAATTTAAACAAGGTAATTTCTCAGAGGGCATCAAAAATGGCTTTGAAAGCCTTGCTGGCATGCTGACACAAGGTGAAAATATTCAAGTNGGAGGCAGTTATGAGGGAGAACGTTATCANCAAATTGGGGATAGAGAGCCAAACTATTTGCTTTATATCGGCCTCGCAGTGCTAGGAATATTTACTATCATATCCTTAGTAAGAAGTGGCCAGAGCGGTTGGGCATGGGTACTATGGGCAGGGGTTTTTGGAATAATATTTTTTATTTTAAAAGCGATGGCTTCCAGTAGCGGCGGCGGTGGCGGCTATTCTGGCGGCGGCTATTCTGGCGGCTCTTTTGGCGGCGGCGGTTATTCTGGTGGCGGAGGCGCAACAGGAAGTTGGTAANTTCAATAAATAACAGCACTTAATTTAATGAAAAAAGCGAGTCAATATTTTACCGAGGAAGAAAAAAAGAATATTTCTAAGGCCGTACAGGATGCAGAATCAAAAACGTCTGCAGAGATCATTCCTGTCGCAACCACTAGTTCAGGCCGATATGATCGCGCCGAGGATATTATTGGGCTTATTGTCGGAATTATCGTAATGGTTAACGTCTTAGCCTTCATGCCAGAATATGACAGGGGAGGCGTAGCTTCATGGAGTGATAATTTGTTACAACAAATTCCCTTTACTCTTTATCTGATCACATCAATCGTTGCAGGATTTGTAATTGGTGTAGCGGCTTCTAACCGAATAGCGTGGTTAAAAAAATTATTCACTCCTCAAACTGAAATGCGTGAAGAGGTTATTAATAACGCCTCTCAGATATTTTATGACCAGCGTGTTCATCATACGTTATCGGAGTCTGGGGTTTTAATTTTTATTTCTTTTCTTGAAAAAAGAGCCGTCATTCTTGCAGATGAAAAAATCGAGAAAGATTTAGGCATCGAAACTATAGAATCGCTCTGTCAAAAATTAACCACTGCACTAAAAGAAAAACAAAGCCCAGCTGATACTATGATTAACATTATTGAAGAAGCGGGATCCCTCTTGGCAGATCTTTTGCCTCGGGGCGAATCTGATGAAAATGAGCTAAGTGATGTTCTGGTCTGTATTGACTAATAAAATTATCTAAAGATCNTTAAAAAACTTAAAGATCATGGGGCGTAAAAAAATCAACCAATTTTCCCACACCTTGATCAATCTCTCCCCAGTAATCTATATGCAATTTTATCATTGCTACAGAGCAGGTAATGAATCGATCAATCACATTATCATTAACAAGATAATGCGATAATTCATGAGAACCCGGATTATGAGAAACTATCATTATATGATCAATTGCAGCGTCTTCNTCGGTTCTTTTAATGACTTCCTCATAATCTGAGATATTCGCCAAGTAGAGCTCTCTATTATAAACTAATTCTGAAAATTGAATCCCTATCTCTTTAGCAATAAGTTGAGCAGTCGTCGCCGNCCGTACTGCAGTACTTGAAATTATTCTATCTGGAACCATACACCTTCGCCGTATTTCAGCTCCTACCTTTGGAGCTGCGTCCAACCCACGAGTGTTGAGTGGTCGGTCATGATCCTCGTGGTTTGTGTTCCAAGATGATTTAGCATGCCTAACAATTGTTAAAGTCTTCATCAATGTTTTAACGATTTACNTATTGGATGGGAATTCTCGATCATAAATTTTAAGAAAGGCATTTATATCATTTTTCATAAGATACATTTTCCCACGAATTTCTTTTTTTTCTCCNGGCTCTAAACCTCCAATTCTAAAATCACTATGTATACAACGAATGACCCCTTGAAATAATTCCTGGCATGGATCCCAAACACTAGCTAATAACCATTTTTGGTCCTTTGAAATGCAGCCTATAATATTTTTATAAGGCACAATTGGGTTCAATGGCCTTGGGTTCACATCATTTATATTTATATTCTTGGGTCGCCAAACTTGTCCTGGAGTGTATCTGGCTTTGANTGACCAATTTTTTGTCGGTAAGAAGTCAGGAACGTAATTTTTATCCTGGAAAACAAAACACTTTTTTATATATGCATACTTATCATCAGTAATATTTTTGCCATGCCCGGTAAATTCTCCAACTCTGATACAAGGTTGAGCCCAGTGAGCTTGCGATGTTTTTTTTGTTGGATTATGAGCGATAAGATCAAATCGAACACCTGTGTTTTCTACTTTGATGTGGTGGTCAACGATCACACCATCTTTAAGATGACAACGTAATTTCAATTCACTGCGCTCTTTATTAGAGTGAACGATTTTTGTTTCGTGACCGATAACCGTTTTGTCCCATACTCTGTCAGTTGAACCAGGTCGACAATAAGCCTCTAAGTACCAAGTATCAATTTTGCCACCCGGAATACTAGGATGAAAGACACTGAAAATATCATCTTTCCATTCAATTGAGATTTTAGAATTTAAAACATCTTCAGCTTTTGTAATAGCGGTAAAAATAAAAAGGAAACATAACCCTCTTATCAATTGAAAGGAAAAGCACATTTTTGGGGTTTAGAATATCAAAAAAATATTCCAATCTCAAAGTAATAACGAATATTAGTAGAATAGAATTTACTCTAAAATCAATATTAGGATTTTTTATTGAAGAAGCTTTATTCGATAAAAAATATTATCTGATCCATCAATATTAGCATCTGAAAAAGTCGTCTTATTTCCCTCTCCAGCGATAACATTTCCTAACTCGGTCCATTTAACAAGGTCTACACTTTTCTCAACAACATAAATCTTACCGGTAATGCTAGACCAGGTGATAAGAAACTTATCACTATCTGGTCCTGTAATAGATTCTATCTGTAATCTCGAATTAAAATCTAAGGGATCAGTGCCCATAACAATTTCATCACCATCATTAAATCCATCGTCATCAGTATCTGAGTCATTTGGGTCCGTTCCTAGCGCTAGCTCTTGGGATGAAGTTAATCCATCGCCATCATTATCAACATCAACGGTGGGTTCTCTCCCAAAGTTTGAGGCCTCATCATTATATTTATTTTCAATACCAGATTGAGTTAGCGCACGGTCATAAACTTTTATAACGGCAATTGATAGTGAAGCTGAAACAGAATTATTACGCGTTCCATTTCCCTCATTCTGAGCACCAATAACTATTGGCAATAATCGGTTGGCAGTGTCTTTCGAATAGACATTAAGCGGCCCATGGTTGATCGCATTAACTTGATCAGAATTTAGATAAAGCCTAGAAGTACCAGCCGAATCATAAGTATATGCGATGTGGGTCCACTTGCCCTCTTCTTCAGTATTATCCCAACCCGTAGAATAGGCACCTCCCCAATGCTCTACACCACCGTAAATATTTTGACTACCATGATTTAATGAGACCAGTCCACCTAAAGTCCCGGACTGTCTTCCCCATGATATAATAGATTCCTGAACACCAACTTTGGGATTATAAATCCACGCTTCTATAGTATGTGGATTATTTCCAAGGATAGATTCTGGTGCTGCAGGACCAATAAGCCAATCGCTTTCACCATTGAAAGAGATGGCTCTGACTCCACCGACTTCTTCCACTGTTGGAGCTTCTAACTCAGGACTGAAGTTGCCCCCAGCCAGTCCAGAATTCTGCCATGAAGTTAAGGTTCCCAGATCAACTGAACGAGAATCCATAAAGAATTGGAGGCCATCTGCGATTATCAAGTTAACAGGTATGACTGCTGGTGATCCCGCCGCGTTACCTGCGTTGACAGTTATATTTCCACTATATGAACCACTGGGTAACTCAGAGGTAGAAAAAGTAAGAACGTGCCTTTGAAAATCTGTTGCACTTGATGATGAACCTTTGCTGGGAGATAAGCTCAACCATGGAACATCTGAGGATAAATTATAATTCATCTGAACTCCAGAAACTGTATTACTGATATCAATAAAATAATCCTCAGCATTTTGACCTTCTCTGGTCGCAATCGTAATTTCATTGTGGCTCAAATTCAGATCTGGCCTGATAACTTCTAATCTAATTGGAATTTCATAAGGTGAGTTATCGGCAGTATCGCTTAAAATCTTGATTGAACTTTCATAAATTCCAGCATTTAGATTACTCGAATTAAAGGATAATGTATGATCATTGATATCGGTTAGTCCGGAGGAAGTACCAGAAGAAGGGTCAATGCTTATCCATGCTAAATCCTCAATATCAATTGTATATTCTAGGTTCTTTATACCAAAATTGGCTATTCCGAATTTTACCTCAGATGCATTCTCTCCAATTTGCACAGTGGTTGAAATGGAGCTGACACTAGAATCAATTCTGGAATCCGTTGGAGGTAATATACTAACACCAGGGCTTCCACCTTTATTCTCAGATATTTCCCAGTTCTTCGGCTCATTGGCAAACTCGTTGACGAATACTCTTTCTAACGAGTATCCAGAATTCGTGTCAGGTGATGGCCATGTTTCTGAGGCAAGGTACCTCACGGAATCAATTGTGATATATTCCGGATCTGGCTCACCAGGTTCGGGCATTTGAAGACGAATATTTTCTCCATTCGACTGTAAGCTCCCCTCAAAAGGTCCATAAACAGGCACTTCGTCAGGAATAGAATTATTAATGCGGAAGCTAATAGGNTCTCCACTCACAATCACCGCAACACCTCCTTGTNGAAGCGATTGATTGGGAGGTATCTGAAATGATAAACCTCCAACTTTCCATACACTTTGAGGATTAGAAGGATCAAATAAATCGATTGGCCTGCTACTAATATTCTGGATCTCAATCCAGCTCATTTCTTCAGGCAAATTTTGATACATTATTTCTGTTATCACTAGGGGACCAACAAGCGGACCACCGTTTCCAGTTCCTAGAGAATTATTCTGCAGAGGAGTGAAGTATTCTTGNCCCTCTGAATTATAATACTGCCCAAAAGAGATGCCATTTCTAGAAGCTCCAAACTTGCGCTCTGCAGCGTAGTAAAGAGGTTTTCCATCTTTGGCCTCAATAAGATATATTTGGTCACCACTGGAACTAATTGCAAATTCAGAGTCTCTAGGCTCAACAGCATCGGGATTCCATAAGCCATTAGGATTGAATTGCGATTCATTAAAGGTAATGAAACCTTGTGCAGGAATAACAGTTCCTTCAGGGATTTGATACTTTTCCCAATTAGAATCAGAATCAGAAATATACCAACCCGAAAGATCAATATCTGTTTCNGAAATATTTTTAATTTCTATGGTGTCTAGTAATGGAAGGTCGGTATGACTTAAAATTTCAGTAATCACCAATGAATTTTCACNGTTTTGACTTTCTTTCCCAGGAGAACCACCGAACTCATAACTTGCNATCCAATTACTCTCATCATCATAATTACCTTCAGTATCACGAACAACCAAACTACTCCCTCCGCCATCAGCACGATCTGGCCACCCTCCTGCATTATTATAATCAAATCGTAAAATAACATTGTTGTCAGGATCCCTAATAACAACCTCCTCACCTCCATTAGAAAGTGAACCACCAGCCCAATTGGTAACAACAGTCACTTCATTTCCATAAATAGTTTGGAAAGTGTCCTTGTCATTTGTAACTATTACTCTTTGGCCAGGACTCATTAAGAATTCAGGTAAAATGAGTTGGTTAAAAGGGGCTCCTTGATCAAATTTGACTCCAGCCAGATTAATAGGCACGTCTCCAGTATTTGTTAGCTCGATATATTCAACTCCTGTTTTTCCAGGAGCATTGTACATAATCTCTGTAATTCTTAATGAATCCAGATAATCATTTGAAAGCGCTGGATCGACCAACAACACATAATCAAACTCAAACTTAGCATTAGTGTTAGAACTATCAGATGCTGCAAATATTCCNCCTTTTACGCTTGTTGTATTTACAGGCAAATTCCGAGAATAAGCTTCAATCCACTCACCTGGTTCGCCTCGATATTCAAAAATTAACTTACGATCCAATCTACGGACTCGCATCTTAGTATTACCTTCATCCCAAGACTTTGAATTTAACTGACTATAACTGCCTCCACTTGACCTTTTGACCCGCAAGTAGTCCCCATCCTCCATTGCGAAGACATAACGCCTTGTTTGGAGACCCTCTTGTAGTTCTACAATAAGACCACTAATGAAATCTCCCTGCTGTAAAGTATCAAGNTTAATATCAGTATGAAGCGACCAATCTGTGGAATTAGGGAGGTTTCTCCAAATNATTGGATGACTAGGATTTGTCATTGTTAACCTTTTGGNGTTACCAGCAGGCATGCTTAAAACNAGTTTCCCAGGTTTATCACTTAGCGAATACCAAGAGAGNGTGGAACTGGNTCCGACTGGTTCAATATTTANAGTGTCCCAATAGTCTTCAAGTAAAGGNTCATTAAAACTACTCCANCCTGAATCGGCATAGACTGCTGCCTCTCGAGTAATTCGAGNAAATTTACCATTANTATCACTGGCCTTAAGTGTAAAATTATAAAGCCCTGGAGATCCAAAGCTCGCTTGAATAGAGGACGCTTTTAAATCAGATACAGAATTACCCGTTGTCGGTGATATTTCCCACTCGTAAGTTAATTGATTGCCTTCAGGATCGTAACTTGAGGCGGCATCTATATTAATTCCTTTGGTTAAATCAACATTGAACGAGGAAGGATCAGAATCGAGTAATAAAATCGGGGCGGCATTACTTGTCTTATTAACTCTAAAGGTTTCGGTGCCAACAACTTTTCCGTTAGCATCAACGGCCTGAACCTTGAGTTGGTTAGTGCCTTGACGAAGTCTAATACCAGTAAGGTCCCATCTCGTCTGATTGGTAAAATTGTATTCAGCTTGAGGTTGCCCCTCAACCTGAATCTTAAAAGATTCCCAACCACTAGTACCTGTAAGAGAAATAGTATCAGCACTTGTAGAGGTAGAGCTACCGTTGCCGGTCGTCACGTTAAACGAAGCATTTAACGCGGAACCTATCTCATTTCTAGCCCGACTGACTCGTCCGTTATGCCAGCTCGTATAGGTACTTTCGTTACTGCTATAAGAATTAGATGCCTCTTCCTCAAGATCAAACCAAGTCTGCATTCTCGGTCCTGTAGCGGCATATTCATTGATCATTTTACCCAGGTAGTAGTTCACGCGCTGTCGGACATAGGGTTTATCAAAATAATTTCTAACCCCAGAGAGATTACCAAAAAAAGCGGCATTCGAGTCACCAAAAGTCAGGTCTGAATCCCACTGAATAAGCATCCACTTACCATCATTATATCGACGCAAAAAATAACCATTTTTCCCACGGTTTCTTGTCAAAGTATCCCAATCATCAACCCAGCCTCTGACAACTGCATTTGCGGCCATCATATCGACATCAGACATCCTCTCGATTTCTTCTCTAGTGAACGAATTCGTTCCAACTTTATTCACCCACGTGGTGAATGCTGAATAGTCATATTCTGATTCTCTTGACCTTTTGATCCACTCTGCATGGTATCGCTCAGGTTCGTGAGTTCCTTTCCATGACCAGTCTGCGTTACGATTTTGTCGACCCCAACCATCATCAAACCACCACTCATCATCAATTCGATACAGTTCACCCTTCTGCCCATCTTCCCAATTTCTCTTTAAGAAATCATTAGCATTAGGTTCAAGATCTTCTCGAAGACTGGGCGACCCTCCGTTGATAATAGTTCTTACGAACTCATGTTCGTTCGCGGGATGCCCAAAAAGATAAAGCCAGTGCCTAATAATTCGACCATGGTAGGCCCTGCCGCCTCCAGCATCAGAATCAACAGATCTTTTGGAGTATCCTCTAAAACGCTTATCTCCTGGCGGTTTCCATTTGGCTTTAGATAAACCATTTCCATCATCTCTTGTCCAAGGACTACCACTCTTTCTAAGTTCACAATTATAAATAATATGCTTTTCGTTTGATATGAAAGTTGAATTAAAATACTGATTAGAAAGCCTAGGGAAATCATAATCTCGAGAGGATCCCCCACCCGTATTGGCATTTAATGAATTACGATCGTACTCCGAGATAACAAACCGCTGGGTTCTGAGGTCGGTAGGAATATTACTATTATCCACTACCCACAAGGCCGGTAATTCAGGAGCAGGACCCGGACTAAACGATGTGCTATTTCCACTGGCCGCTCTTACGTAAAATTCTACGATTGTATTATCACTTTGATATTGATTAAGGGTTGCAGAATATATTCCATCGCCCGCCAATTCATCACCATCTCTACCAAGATCATTCATTGGAGTTGTTTGGTAATTTTCGTTCCCTGAACTGGTTGATCGACGATGAAAAACGTTAACCGAACTAATGAGTGAAGAGGAGCTGACCTTCGCCGTAATCAGTACAGGATCAGATGAAGTCGGAACGGCAGGACTATGTACCAACCCAGAAACTGTTGGAGCAGGTGAACTGATTAAGCTTGTATTTGAAGCCCCGGCGCTACCAAGGTTTGAAGGTAGTTCGAGGTGAAGAACACCACCAAAAGATCGGTCCCATGTATTGACTACCAAGGTCGGCTTTCCAGAGATCCAGCGCGCCTGACAAGTAAATTTCAGGTTGTCATTTCTACTAATCTGAGTGACATCGATTTCACACCTATTGGCCTTATTGTCTCCATGACCAGATGAAATAATATGAAATTCGTTACCGAATTTATCACTGGCATGATGAGTTCCTTGGCAGAGCCAACCATTCGAACCGGTACCAGAACGAGAAACTGTCTCTCCGCCACCGGGTAAAATATTTGTAGAGCTATTATTTCTCGTTAATGAAACATTTCTAAGAGCTATATGGGCATCACCAACAGCAAACAAATGCAATTCCTCGTAATCACTGGAAGAGCCTCGAGTCGTTAACTGCTGATACTGCTCACTAATATTAAAACTCTGCCAACTTGATTTATTGGATTCGTCAGAATCTGCCCATGCTGACGGATCGGAGTTATCCATGTCAGGATGTCTTAACTCCAAACTACTTCCACCCCCAGCTGCCAATCTTGGCCAATCACCACCGGTATGGTAATGCAATTTGTCAACTGTGTTACCCCATTGATCAACCAGACGAATAAATTCACCGTTGTTTGCAAGATTACCAAGATATGGCCCTATCACTTTGGCATTAGGAAAAGCAGTCGATGTTATTTCAGGATTAGCTGCAATCACTAAATAATCGTTACCAGCTATAATAGTTCCACCAGGAAAATTGTAATCAATGCCTTCGGTGAAGGCCCAAGCACTTAGATCTATTGGTGAATTATCCTTGTTATATAATTCAATAAATTCACCATCTCTTTCGCCATTCGGTGGTTCCACCATAAGTTCATTAATAACCACATTCGTNTATCTTTCAGGGTCATTAGAGGCATTTTTTGTACCTGAAAATCCCAAGTAAAAATCTCCAGATCCATTTGGGTAGGCTTGAAAGAAACTTTCCACATTACCCGGACTAATTGAACACGCGTCTAAAACGGTGTTGGCCGAATCAATCAAATACAATTTGAAAGAACCACCTGAAAAATCAAAATCAGTGTTAAATACATTAAACAGTTTAGATTGAATTGAGGCACCGAGTTCAATTTTATCAGAAAAATCATTTTTGCTGGCAAGCCACAAACCTTGAGTTGAGATAACTGATTGACCAAGATTATGAAGTTCAACCCAATCAATTTTTCCTTCTTCGCTCACATGGATTTCATTAATTTTTAGATTTTTGCCAAGACCTCCAGAACTTTCATTAGGCAAGTCTCTAGTAGGNGATGTAAAGAGAAACCATGATCCACCTCCTGCGGGTTTACGGCCTAACGNTCTTCCATCCAAAGGCATTTGAGTACTGATGGCATTTGCGACGGTAGTACCGTCAGGTTTGGTGAGGTAAATAGTGGTGGTGGCTGAAACGCTCAAAGAAGATTCTCTGTAACCTATGGAAGCCAATTCGCCGGAACCAATAGTTACATTTCCAGGAATTTTTTTCTTCGTTAAATTCGATGCCCGGTCACTAATAAACCACTCACTAAGATCAACAGTCTCATCAGTCGGATTGTAAAATTCGATAAATCCTGAGTCGTTATTAGCNGGCAGAACCTCATTAATTACTATCGACGGAGCAACCGGTGCCGAAAGGCTAACCTTGGCTCCAAAAATAAAATCGGAACTAGAGTTGTTAGTTTGTCTACCGGCAGCAGCAATAACATTTTTACCGTTAACAAGCGGCGGNTTAGCGATGGAAATGACTCCNAGTTCTTCNTCNGCNTTNNNNACNACCCTATCAGCAGTCGTTGTNTGACCTGCATTACTGGAAGTNGCTACACCTCCTATCCATTGTCCATTCANCCAAAAACCACAACCNTCATCATTAATTAAATCAACTGTCAATCTTACACCGGATGTCGAACCCGAAAAATTGAATTCTTTACGAAAGTAGTAACTGATATGATTAGCATCATTTGAACTATCAAGGAGTGGCGTTCTTAATCCAGGCGCAGGTAGGGCAGAGGTTTCAAATCCGTATAAGCCTCCTCTATTATTTGCAGCGTTCGCTCTTGTCCATCCCGGGTGAGAGTAATTATAATTTGAGTTCTTCCACGAAGTTCCAAGATTGACGTTTTGATCGTTAAAGTCCCAAGAATCNGTATACTCTATGTATGGAATACCTACACTGAGATCTACTTCAGGATTAGCAAAAGGTTCCTCAGCAGCGGCAGGCTCTGAAGAACCCGGCGTTCCATTAATGGTTGAACTCGCTTTCCACAAACGATAATCATCAATAGCTCGATTATTATCAAAAAGAACTAAGCTGTGTCCTCCACCGTCAGCAGCAACTGGCCAATTGCCTTGATTATCATATCTTACAGTACATCTATTAATTCCATTTTTGTCTTTAAGATTAATTCTTTCACCACCATTGTTTAAATTTCCTTCCCAAGGACCAAACACCCTGACAGCTGAAGGCAACCCATAGGCAGCCCTAAAAGTCCCGGGATCGGTATCGCAAATAACAATTTTTTCAAAAGCTTTCAAAAAAGTATTTCTAGGTGAGGCCGTGCTAAAATCTGGAAATTCGAAATCGACTCCACCACTTAATTTCCAAAGAGCAATGTCAAAGGGCGTGGAGGTCAGGTTCTCAATCTCAACAAATTCATGGCCTCCGTCATTTGGATGATACATGATTTCACTGATTACTACCTGCTCGGCTTTGGTTAAAAGTGAAAGTGAGTTAAAGAACAAGCAAAGAGATGTGAGTAGAAGAAAAGGTTTATTCATTCTAAATTGGGTTTGGGGAGTTAACCTTTGAAAGTTAGGGTATTATAACAATAATATCCTCTTCGAATGATGGCATTCACAAATTTTATTTCTGTTCATTTTATGTTTAATAATGAATTGAAGCGAATCTGAAATAATTTTACGAATCATTATATATAACTGAAAATCAATAAGTTAAGATTATGAATGAATATACCAACGAATACATTAATGTTTAAAAATAATGCGATATAATGGTTTTTAAAAACAAGGTTTTATTAATTTAGTGAAAGCAAAGCTGATACCCCCTATAATAACTCTTCCATTAACAAAATTATTTTCCAAAGCTGAGGATTTAATTTTACCAACAAACAGTAAATGAGAGGACCCGTCTTATCGTTGGCATTTTTAGTCGTATGGCCCTTAAGCATCGCTAACGCATTAGAACTCAGAGCAAAACAAAGCACCCTTAAAGGGTTGTTAGTTCAACCGCTATCAGGAGGAAATTTTGCCGGCAAAGCATCTCAAATGAATGCAACGGCTACTCCTTTAGAAGATAGAAACCATCCACTTAAAATTCGATTTAACCAAAGGGTTGGAAAAAACATGGATGGCGCTTTAAAAGAAGTAACGAAATATTTGCGCGTTAAACACAACGACTGGCCTTCAGGATATGATATTGAAATTGCTTTTGAAGATCGATTCACATCTAAAGATGGACCGTCTGCTGCAATTTGTTGCGCACTGTTATTGGATTCATTAGTAACTGGCCAAAAAATAGATCCACTATTTGCAGTAACCGGAGACATGAATGCAGATGGAAGTATTCAACCAGTCGGGGGGGTGCCTGCAAAAGTCAGAGGGGCGTTCAGTAAGAATTGTAAGTACGTCGCTATTCCAACTAAGAATGCTAGATCACTTTCTGACCTCGTTCTTCTTAATGGTATTAATACCGTTTCAAGAATACAGGTCTTTACCATTAATGATTTCGATGAGGCTGCAAAAATTGCATTTATTGAAAAAAGTGATGCTGTCAAAAAATCAATTGAAGAATTTCAAAAAGTTCAATCGGCTATTTTGCGTCACAAAGCTGGAGTGCTTAAAAATCTAAAAGTACAAGACAAGCTAAGAGAAATTATTAAATTAGCACCTAACCATTTATCGGCAAAACTCGCACTCCAAGTAGCAACAGGAAAAACGCCACGAACTCTCTCTCTTCAAGGCTCGTTAGAAAAAACTGAAAATTCGGCCTCCATACTAATTCAAGCAGCTCGTTCAGGTTCAGATCCCAGTGATTCACTCGGCACAGATGATCTAGCACAAGCAATTAGTGAACTTAAAAGAATGAGATTAAAATTAGATAAGCGGGTTTGGTCATATGCTGATTCTATACAAGACTTTGGTAAACTTGTAAGAGAATTCAAAGCGTCTCCTCCAAGAGGGAATACATCGAAAAGAAAAAAGTTAAATGAGATTCAAACGGCTGCTGAAAAGATTGAAAAAGAAGTTATCAGAATCCGCAATAATAAGGAATTGATGGAGGAATTGATACAGGATTAATTATATCCTACACAAAAAATTTTATGCTATTCTTCCTTTAAATCGGCTTTTTTATCCTCCTCTCTAGCCATTAACCAAAGAAGATCAGACAGTCTGTTCAAAAACATTATTATCGAATCGTTCAGGTTTTCACCCAACTTTATACACTCGCGTTCTGCTCTTCGACAAACGACTCTGGCAGAATCCAAGCGTACTGAAATTATTGATCCACTAGCTCCTGGCAAGGCCCAACCTTGGTAGTCACTTTTTTTAACTTCAATATCTTTTATCCATCGTTCTAATATTTTTGTTCGGTTTTCTTCGAACCTCTCGAACCCTTTTTTATGATAAAGATCTAAATCCTCTGGAAGAGTAATAATCTCACCCATCAAAATAATTAAATCATTTTGAATATGCTCAATTTTCTCAATGACCTCACTAACATCTTGAGATGATACTCTGACTATCCCAAGATTAGCATTCAACTCATCAATCGCTCCAACAGCAACAACACGGGGATGGTCTTTAGGAACACGCCTACCGAACATCAAATCGGTTTCACCATAATCTCCTCTTTTAGTCGTAATCGCCATTATGTAATTAGAGCATAAATGATTGTTATGAATTCTCAATCATGTTGTCAATTGCTACAACATCCTCCCAAGGGATTCTTCGACGTTGATACTTATTAAAAAGGACTTCTCGGAAAAGTTTCAAATCTTCAATATCCATTTTTTCATGAGTTCTCCATCCTTCCTCGGATTTCTGAAGTCGCGACATAAATTTCCAGTCTCCCCCATGCTTAGTTGCTCTCCACAAGCGATTTTCTCCAGTATCAGTACGATCTTTCCAATCATGAATTTTCATATAACTTACTTTNATGTTTAACAAAGCATTTGTCATTAGGGATCAATGAGACGTCATTTCAATAAANAATAATATTAATATGCTAAAGGTTATTAGATCAGATGCTCTAAAATTATTAGCTTGGTTCATAGGTTCTTTAATTATTGGAGCAGCCTTAGCTCCATTCCTATACCATGGTTGTAAGGCTCTTGTACAATTGAGAGTCTTGGGAAGTTTTGGAGACATTGGGGTATGGTTAGACAGTAAATTAGAAAATGCACATTTCGGTCGTTACTTCAATCGTTCAATGCTCATCGGTGCCTTAATCTGCGCTTACCCATTGATTAAATCATTGAAGTTAAACAAATCGCTTCTGGGGCTAGATAAAAACCCGAACCGCTTTAAAGACTTTGGCATTGGGTTTCTTTTATCTGCGGGCATTTTGTTTATTTTTGGAATGATTTATTTTTGGCTAGGGTTTTTTGAAAAGACGAATTCTCTCGACTTTAGTTATTTATCAAAGTTCATGGTTTCGGCTATCTCCGTNGCATTACTCGAAGAATTTATTTTTAGAGGTTTTTTATTTGGAGCCGTCAGAAGAACCACAAATACTTACTCCACTTTACTTTTTATATCTTTTTTCTTTGCCATCATTCATTTTCTTAAGCCTCCTCCANATTGCGCCAAACTCCTTGCTGAAGACATTCATTATTTTGGAACAGGCTTTTGGACCGTAGGTCAAATATTTGCCCAATTTGAGAACCCGATGTTCATTGCGAAAGGATTTTCAACACTCTTTGCAGTNGGCCTTGTNTTGGGGTGGGCAAGAATATACACCTCATCTCTATGGCTAAGTATGGGATTGCACNCGGGATGGGTTTTTTGTGTTAAGACTTATGATTATCATTCGAATATACCCAAAAAATTTAACAAAGATTTTTTACTTCCATACATTGGCTCGGATCTTAAAGAAGGCCTTATTCCTTTAATTGGTGTAATTTTAACAGGAATAATNGCAATAATGTGGATAAAAATTAGCAGAGGAAAACAATCAGCATAATCTCAGAATTGTCCTTTGAAGAGGGTTGTCCTCATAGGATCAGTGAGTTAGATTGTTAAANAATATAGTACTTTAGATAACTGCAGAGTATGCCAATTTTCAAAAAGCCTCCCTTCCGTGGTAACGCAGATAAAAAACGCGATATGCCAGAGGGCCTATGGCATAAGTGCCCTGGCTGCGCTGAAGTGATACATGAGCTTGAACTTAAAAAAAGCCTCAGAGTTTGTCCGCACTGTAATTATCATTTCACTTTAAGTGCACCAGAGAGGATTGAATCAATAACTGATCCCGGAACGTTTACAGAAACCGATAAAGAAATGGCGAGNGTAGACGCATTGAATTTTAAAGGATACAAAGAAAAGTTAACAAAGTATCAGAAAATTACCGGGCTCTCAGAAGCAATTATTACGGGGAGAGGTAAAATCATTGGAAATTCTGTAGTACTCGCAGTGATGGATTTTCGATTTCTTGGAGCAAGTATGGGATCTGTTGTCGGAGAAAAAATNACCCGAGCNATTGAACTTGCAACTAAGGAAAAGACAGCCGTTATAATCATTTCTGCATCTGGAGGCGCTAGAATGCACGAAGGTATTTTGAGTCTGATGCAAATGGCAAAAACTAGTGGAGCCCTTGCAGTACACGATAGAGCTGGTCTTCCATTCATTTCCGTTTTGACTCATCCTACTACTGGTGGAGTAACTGCCAGCTTTGCTACTCTTGGTGATATGATTCTGGCAGAACCGGGATGTATGATTGGCTTTGCTGGCCCNAGGGTTATCAAAGAAACCACACACCAAGAACTCCCTGATGGATTTCAAACTGCCGAGTTTATGCATGAACATGGTTTAGTTGATATGATTGTGGAAAGAAGAGAAATGCGTGAAAGATTGGCCAGTATTCTTGGTTATTTGTTACCTCAATAGATATCGGTTTATCCATATAACTTATTAAGATGGATTATAAAAAAGCCATAAAATGGCTGTACAATCGGCAAGATTTAGGAATCAAACTTGGCCTCGAAAATATAAGAAAACTCATAAGATCCATCCCCAAAGCAATCGATCAATTACCGATTATTCACGTCGCTGGAACCAATGGCAAAGGTTCAACATGTGCTTTTATCGATTCAATTTTGAGGCACTGTGGAAAAAAAACTGGGCTCTTCACATCACCACATCTGATTTCATTTTGTGAACGNATTCGAGTAAACGGAAAGCCGATTTCNGAAAGAGAAATATCCAAAAGAATTAATGATATTAAGACCCTTGTAAATGACTGGAACGAGGAACCGACTTTCTTCGAAATCACAACTGCTNTAGCGTTGGAATATTTTGTAGATGAAAAAGTAGATGCGGCGGTTCTAGAGGTTGGTCTAGGAGGTAGATTGGACTCAACTAATATTGTAAGACCTAAAGTATGTGTCATCACTCCAATAGGCTTAGATCACCAACACATTCTTGGAGAATCCATCTCAGAAATTGCAACAGAGAAAGCAGGTATCATAAAAANCGGTGTGCCTGTAATTTCATCTCATCAACACGAAGAAGCCCGGCTCGTTCTTGAAACAAAAAGTAATGAGGTNGGGGCACCAATTAAATTTATTGATGAACTCCTAGCGACTGANAATATTNCACTAAAAGGTAAACACCAANGAGAAAATGCCTCACTAGCTGTTGCCGCAGTAAAAACATTTTTGCCAAATATAAAAACCAAAGATTGCCTAAAAGGAATATGTACAACAACATGGAGAGGACGTTTCGAANAATTCAGACAAGATAGTAAATTTGATATCGTCGTTGATGGTGCGCATAACAGGGAAGGTGCTATGGCTCTAATTTCGACTTGGAAAGAAATATATGGCNAAGAAAAAGGAATCGTCATTTTTTCAGCTGCAGCAAATAAGGATTTAAAATCAATTATCAAATCCCTCTCAGAAATTGCTTCGTTGATCATTGTAACCGATCCTGAAACTCCNAGAAAATTAGCAGATTATAANGAAATATGTCNTCATTTCCCCNNGGATATTGATGTTAGAAAGGAACCCTCAGTTGATAAAGCCATTGAATTAGCTAGGACATTAAAAGGTCATATTTTAATTGCTGGGTCTCTTTTTCTGGTTGGGGAAGCGCTTGCTATAATTGACAAAAAGAGGCAAATTTTCGAACCAAGCGACCAATGACTTAAAAAATATTTCAGTGATTTATTTAGATAATAATGCAACCACTAAGGTTCACCCTGAAGTTTTTCAGGCCATGGAGCCTTATCTTCGTNATGAATTTGGAAATCCATCGACTGGTTACGATTTGGGCAAACGAAGTAATGAGGCAATTAATAAAGCACGGGAACAAGTTTCATCTTTTTTAAATGCAAACGAGGAAGAAATTGTATTTACCTCCTGCGGAACCGAGTCAGACAATGCTGCCATATATTCTGCACTAAATGCTAANACAGAAAAACGTCATATTGTTACTACATCAGTTGAGCACTCTGCAGTAATATTATTTGCAAAGTCGATGATGCCTAACATCGAGATAACTGAACTAGGAGTNAATAGTGATGGGGTTATAGATTTAAATGAGCTTGAAAATGCAATNCGTAAAGATACAGCTCTGGTAACTATCATGTGGGCTAATAATGAGACTGGAATATGTCAGCCGATCCATGAAGCAGCTAAGATTGTCCAAGCAAAAAATACATTGTTTCATACTGATGCTGTCAATGCAGCTGGCAAAATCAATATTGATACAAATAAGAGCCCTATAGATTTTTTATCGATATCCGGCCATAAATTTCACGCTCCTAAAGGAATTGGGGCTCTATTCGTTCGTTCTGGATCACCTTTTTCACCTTTCCTCATTGGAGGAGGTCAAGAAAATGGAAAACGCGCCGGAACCGAAGCCGTAGCTCAAATTGTAGGACTTGGTAAGGCCGCAGAATTAGCGCAACAAAGAATTTCTTCTAATGGGACAGAAAAACTTGCCTCACTAAGAGACAGACTGGAAAAAAACATCTTTAAAANAATTGAAGGCGCCCATCATAACGGGTGCCAGAAAAGAAGGCTTCCTAACACCTCTCATTTGAGTTTTGAAAATGTTGATGCTGGTGATTTGCTAATTCTCACCAACGAAAAAGGTTTGTGTATCGCTAGTGGATCTGCATGTAGCACTGGCAAAAGAGAACCATCCAGAATCATGAAGGCAATGGGTTATGATGATGAGAGGGCAATGTCGAGTGTGCGATTGTCCGTTTCATCAATGAATACAGAGAAGGAAATAGATGAGGCATCTGAAATCATCGTTTCGTGTGTGAAAAAAATAAGATCACTGAGGCCCAAAGATGGAGGCCCGGTTATTTTCGCATCCTAATTCGAGACTAATCTGGCTTAATCCATTCAGGGAGCCCTTTATCATCAACAACCCAAGGCCTAGTTTTTGCTAAAGATATCAAAGATTTGATATCACCATACTTAGCCGCTCCTGGCAGAAAATCTGGGTGTCTTAAAGTGTTCACATTAATGAACTCAAAACCTCCCGTTTCAATAGCAACTCTATTAAGGTTGTCAGACATAAAGTTTGCGGCTGCAGCCCAATGGCCTGCCCCTTTAAGACCAACAAGATCGATATGATTCGCTTCATGATGATCAGATTCAATCATCNTAATTGTAGTTAGGATATCTCTTACACGCTTAACAAAGAGACTATAATTGTAACCGTGAGTATAGGCGGCCGCTTCTCGTCTGTTAGCTACTGTTCTTGTTACTTCAACTGGTTTGCCATCCTTTAAAAATTCACCCTGCATAAAAAGGTCTATGCCGCAGACAGCAGTTCCCCTACTAAGAAGATGTAAAACTTCATTTTTCAGTTCAGATGAATTAATACCTTTCTTATAGAGACCGCTTTTACCTGATCCTGTTAGCCATATGACAACCCTTTTATTCCATGAATTCTTTGGATAAAGAAACAAAGTNGGGATACTTTCTTTNNNAGTTNTGTTATTAATCAGACCACACATCTCTATGTATTCATCTTGCTGATTTTTAACGGTTAATTCCCACTCGACATCTTTAGATCGCTCTGAGTCTAAACCAAGAACAACCTCCCACCCCTTCCTTGCTACCTCAGGGTTATTTATAATNTTTTTAGTTACGTCCTTGGTGAGATAGCTTAGTAAGCCTATTTCAAAATCTTCTCCGCCAGAAGGCATTGGATGGTCTTTATCCCAAACAGTGAGTTCCTCTTTAGTTAACCTCTTATGGGGTTTTTCTANCTCAGGTTTTTCCTGGCCAAGGTTGAGATGACTATTAAACCATTTATACATGGATTGTCTCGAGGGTAGATTGTAATTATGGCCAAATTCTATGCGATTATGGAGCATAATATTTTTAGGNTATCCTAAAACTTCGTAAGTTTTTTTTAATTCAGGAAAACCTTTTGTGATCATTTCTTTGGTCCAATCATTAGCGGTGGTCAAACCAAGTGGTTTAGGTGCAAACAATGCGGCAAAAGCAACGTTTCCCTCATTGATCCTGAGGAGAGAGGCATTTTCACATGTGCAGCCACCCTGCATCGCGGTAGAGACCATNACTGCCGGCATTGAAACTTTTACTCTAGAATCAAGCGCCGAAACCATGAACGTTTGAGTACCACCGCCGCTTGCACCAGTAACTCCTATCCTGCCAGGGTCAACGTCTTCAAGCNCTTGAATAAAATCTATTGCCCTAATAGAATTCCAAGTTTGAAGCATTAAGATACTTTGAAGATGAGATTCGGCTTGGGGGCTATAGAGTCCCCACTCTTTCTTAGAGATCATTGCTGGTCTCTGTCGGGCAAAACGGTGAGTGATTTCATGAGATATTTGGTGATTATCAGAATCACCCATCATATCATATTGAAAGACAGTACATCCTAGACGGGCCAGACCAACACAACGAGCTTGATAAGGATTTCTGGCACTTTCTAAATTTCTTTCAGCCCCGATTTTAATCTCTTGGTTTGCTTTAGACTCACCAGCATCATAAAAACGAGCGTCTTTCCAGTGACCGTGCGGGCATAAAACACCTGGTCTTTTTTTCATTTCCGTTTTTGGCCTGTAAAGAGTTCCTGTCAGAAAAAAACCAGGGAGTGTTTCCATATAAACTTTTTCGATAGTGTAATCTCCACAGTCCTTTTTATCCCTGACGACAGCATTTAATGGAGAACGGGTAGGCTCCGGGTAAAGTCCAGCGGCAACTCTTAACTCATGTCTGATTTTAGAAGATTTTTTCTCCCAATCTTTTTTGGAGGAAGGAGGATCAAAGGGAAAGTAACCATTCAAATCTTTCAATGGTAATAGTCTTATATCATCAGGTAATTGTCCTTCTTTCAATGCACGCGGAGCCGCGCTGATCTGAAAAGTGAATACAGAAATGATTATGCAATATANTGCGTAAGGTGTTGGCATCTTATCATTATGTCACTNATAGCCATAAACTCACAAGAACGATGATTAAAGATCGTTTAGTTTTCTTGAANTTTAATAAAAATAAGAGAANTTAGCATTTCATTCTCTCAAAAATTTAGACATTTAATCTACCCAAGGATGAGCAGACGAATTGCCTTCATCTTATCAATTATAAAATTAAGCCTTCTGGGAAGTTTATTTATTATCATATGTGGTGCCATAATACTGACTGTATATGGATTATTAGCTAAGGGATATGATTTAAATAAATTGGGCCAATTACCCTTGTCTTCAATTGTCTACGACCGCAACGGGAATGAAATAGGNAAAATTCATGGGTCTAAATCNAGGTTTGTACCTTTAGATCAGGTTTCTAACAATTTCNTAAAAGCCCTAATAGCTAGAGAAGACATCCGCTTTTACGAACATAATGGCATTGACTCGGTAGGGGTTGTTAGAGCCACATACAGAAATATTTTCAAAAATAAAAGGGAAGGTGCCAGCACCATTACAATGCAACTGGCAAGAAACAGTTTCAATGAACTAATGAATCAAAAGACTCTTCACCGAAANTTGATTGAGATCATGTTGGCAAGGCGAATTGAAAAAGAATACACTAAAGATCAAATTCTTGAATTTTATATAAATAGAATTTTTTTTGGTTCAGGCATCTATGGAATTGAAAAAGCAAGCCTTTCGTACTTTGGTAAAAAAGCGAAAGACATGAGCCTNAGCGAAGGNGCAATGCTTGCAGGAATTATTCGTGGACCTAATCGTTTTTCACCATTTCGAAATATTGAAGGTGCCAACAAAGAAAGAAAAACCGTACTCCGTCGCATGCTAGATGAAGGAATAATTACGATCGATGATTATCAAAATTCCATGAATAATGAGGTGCGTGTTCTTAAACAAAAAAAAAGTTATAAAGAACAAGTAGATAGTTATCCGATGGATACAATCGGTAAAGATCTCAATAATGCACTGAGTGTTTCGAATGCCGAAGATGGTGGACTTAAAATATATACAAGTATTGACCTAAGGCTCCAAAAAGCCGTAGAAAATGCGCTGGAAAAAGGTCTACAATCCGTTGAAAGAAAAGCAGGTTACATCCATCAAACTAGAGATCAATATATCAACAAAATCAGTAAAGGTAGCACCGATTATTTGCAGGGAGCCGTTATTCTCATGGACAATAAGACCGGAGGCTTACTGGCAATTGTAGGCGGCAGAAGCATGAATGATTCTAAGTTTAATAGAGCCATTAANGCGAAAAGACCNCTAGGCTCAATATTTAAGCCATTCGTATATANNACAGCATTTGAGAAAGGCTTAATGCCGGGATCCTTGATTAGTGATCAAGCAATAGAACAGGGTGAGATAAAGCATTCTAATATAAGTTGGACTCCAAAAAACCATGACAATCGGTCATATGGTTTTCAAAGCGCTGACTTCGGACTCTATAAATCTAGGAATACTATGTCCGTTAGAGTTGGTAAAATTGCAGGTATCGAAAATATAAAAATAACCGCAGAGAAAGTAGGAATAAAAATATTAGATTCAAACCCTCAAATATTTTTGGGTAATATAGAATCAGACCTTAGAACTATTACTAGTGCTTATACTGTTTTTCCTAATTACGGCAGGAGAGCACCTCCATTTACAATACTTTCAATTCAAAATAGTACTGGGGAAACCTTTTATCGTTCGGCAGCGCAAACCTATCAGGCCGTACCAACTAATGCCTCAGTAATGACTTGTATGGCCCTAGAAAAAGTAATGTCTAAGGAAGGAACTGGAGCAAGAGCAAGAACTTTGGGTTATGCCAAGCAGGCAGGAGGAAAAACAGGCACGACTAATGACTCAAAAGATACGTGGTTCATAGGCTTCTCGAGCAAAGTGACTTGTGGTATTTGGGTTGGATTTGATCAGCCCAAAACTATTCACACTAATGCATATGGAAGCAATATCGCATTGCCAATTTGGACGGCTATCATGAAAGAATGTGAAAAACTTGGATATGCCGGGGGACAATTGGTTCCTCCAGTCCCAATGGCTGAATTCAATCTTTGTCGTACAACTGGCAAAATAGCATCCTCAGAGTGTGTACAAAATCAAAATCACTATCTTGATAAAATACCTTATGACTCAAAACCCAGACTCCAATGTCTAGGGCATAGGCATTTGATACTTGGGAAAAATCCAGAGAAAAAACAGAAAGGATTAAAAGTACTAAAAAGACTTTTTCAACCCAACTAGTTTGGCATGGAATTCATGATATCATTCACAGCCACATTGACATCATCTGCGCGCATAAGACTCTCACCCACCAAAACAGCATCAGCTCCCCAACCAGCCACTAGTGCAGCATCTTCAGGAGTTTTAATGCCACTCTCACTTATAAAATAAATATCTTCTGGAACCTCTTCACTGATCTTTTCAGTATTTTTAAGATCTACTTCAAATGTTTTTAAGTTTCGATTATTTACCCCTATAATTTGGACATCTGTCTCTAGAGCCCTTTCCAACTCTCTGAGATCGTGTACCTCCATAAGCACTTCAAGTTGATAGGTAAAAGCGCAATCAAGGAGTCTTTTAAGGTCGTCCTGATCTAAAGCAGCGACAATTAAAAGAATAGCATCAGCACCCGCAACAGAAGCTTCGTAAATTTGAGCCTCATCAACAATAAAATCTTTCCTTAGAACAGGCACCTCAACCTCCTGTCTGATTTTCACAAGATATTCGAGCCTTCCGCCAAAATATTTTTCATCTGTTAACACAGAAATAGC
Organism: Verrucomicrobiales bacterium; assembly: GCA_002684575.1. Lineage (GTDB taxonomy): Bacteria > Verrucomicrobiota > Verrucomicrobiia > Verrucomicrobiales > DEV007 > EC70. The sequence goes on along the minus strand of NYVP01000086.1, from coordinate 5,942 downwards.
ACTGGCTCCCGCTGAAGCATATTTTTTTGCCTGCATTACAGGATCAAAATCTTCGGCAATAATTCCAGCAGAAGGAGAGGATTTCTTGACTTCTGCTATCAAACCTAACTTTTCACCACCCAAATCAATAGCTGATGCAAGAGAGCGAAATTCATTTCTCTCGAGTGCTGCATAACGCAATTTATCTGCTCTAAGTAATAGAGGTTCTATTTCTTTTTTCTTATGGGCTATGATTTCAGCTAACTTATCAGACATAAGGTTTATGGTCTAAATCATAGTCTCTTTGATCACAACTTCAAATTATGCATTCAGAACATCTTTGAATAAGTTTTTACTCGCAGATTAGAGTAATTTCTTTCATGATTAAATGATGTCTAAAATAAGTCGATCTCGAAGAAAATTCCTAAAAACCACATCAGCCTTTGCGAGCGCACCTCTAGTTTTACCAAATTTGATTTCATCTGCTTCACCAAATGGCAAACTGAATCATGCTGTTATCGGGTCTGATGGCCAGGGTTGGAGTGATTTAAATAATATTTCATCACATCCAAATGTGAATATTACTGCAATTTGTGATGTCGATACCTCTAGGATGGCAAAAGCTGCTGCTAAATTTCCAGATGCACGAAAATATCAGGATTGGCGAGAATTATTAGAAGCCGAGGGTGATAAAATCGATTCTGTTCAGGTAGCCATTCCAGATCATATGCATGCGAGTGTATCTATCGCGGCTATGAAAAAAAACAAACACGTTTACTGTGAAAAACCATTAGCTCATGAAATAGCTGAGGCCAGAGCCATGGGAAACTGGGCAAAGAAAAGTGGAGTCATTACTCAGATGGGCAATCAAATCCAATCGAGCATTGAATATCGTTCAGCGGTCGTTCTTTTACAAAATGGCGTAATTGGGAAAATTAAAGAAGTGCATGCTTGGTCAGGCGCATCATTTCCAGGTAACGGAAGGCCAGACGGAGCAGATCCTATTCCTAAGAACCTTGATTGGGATAAATGGGTTGGGGTCGCTCCCGAAAGACCTTACAAGGGTGGAATATATCACCCATTTAATTGGAGAGGATGGCAAGATTTTGGCACTGGTCCGATCGGTGATTTCATGTGTCATATTATGGATTCCCCTTTTAAAGCATTGGAACTCACCGCTCCAACGAGCGTGATTGCAACTGGCGTACCTGACAGGTGGGCCAATGACGAGGCCATTCATTCTGAAAATTGGCCTGAATGGGCCACCTATGAATATGTTTTTCCAGGCACTAAATGGACAACTGAAAAAGCTATAAAAGTTTATTGGTATGATGGAGGTAAGAAACCACCAAGAAAAATTGCCGGATTCGAAAAAGATGAAAGGCAACTTCCAGGTAGTGGCAGTTTATTTATTGGAGAGACAGGAAATTTACTTCTTCCGCATGTGGGAGGTCCACAATTAGTTCCTTATTCAAAAAATAAAGGCCTTCAAAGACCTAAGCTTAAGGGAAGAAGCCACTATCATTCTTTCGTAGATGCTTGCTTAGGAAAAGATGTAACAACCTCAAACTTCGGATTTGCCGTCCCGCTCACAGAAACGACACTCCTTGGAAACGTCGCTAATCGTTTTCACGGTAAAAAATTAGAATGGGACCAAGAAAAAATGACTATATCCAACAATTCTGAAGCCAATTCACTTGTTAAAAGAATTCCGAGAAATTTTGCTTAAAAAGGTAAAATATATCTAATACTTAACTATTTTATCGTCTATCAAATCGACATTTTGCAAAATAGTGTCTCAATGGGGACAAAAACTTCTTGAAGACCATTTTTTGAGAGTTAAAATCCCTAGCCGCACATGGAAAAGCGGGTGTAGCTCAGGGGTAGAGCGCAACCTTGCCAAGGTTGAAGTCGTGAGTTCGAATCTCATCACCCGCTCCATTTCCATAAATGTTAAATTTTTAATCGTCTGACCGAATGCTATTCGGAACATTATATCAATGTTAGTTTGGTCAAAGATTATCGCCTCTGATCAGGAAAATTATTATGAGGACCGCTTCTTGGGCATGGGTCAAACGAATGCAGTCATTAAACAGCTGGCCTCCTCTAATAGGTTACGCGTTGAGGTCTTTCTTGATAATCAGAATGAAGCCAATCACTTGATTGATGAGTTTGGAGGTAAGATAAACAAGTTGGAAAATATCGATTGGGCTAAAAAAAATTCTATCTCTAATAGACCCTTAATAAAGATTAGAGATCAAATACTTGTTTCGGACAATTCAAATCCAACCCACTTAAAAGATATCAAAAATAAATACCCCAACAAAAAAATTATAGCCATACCAGCAGCTCTTGCCTTTGGCACTGGTGATCATGCAACAACCTCGACATGTTTACGTATGGTTGTTGATATCTCAAAGAAGTACAAAAAGGAAAAAAGAAATTGGTCTTTATTTGATATTGGTTTGGGCACTGGAATTTTGGCCATATCAGCTAGGCTTATGGGAGCTCATGAAGTAGAAGGATTTGATTTTGATCCTAATGCTATAACTATTGCGAATCGGAATATAAACATTAATTCAATTGATAATATCAGGGTTTATGAAAAGGACCTTTTCGATTGGTTTCCTAGTAAAAATAAAACTTGGGATGTCATCACAGCTAATATTTTTGCCAATGTTCTTAATCCTAATTTAAATAAGATATGGAACTCAGTCGCAGCTAATGGTCATCTTCTACTTTCAGGCGTTTTGAAAGAACACCATGAAAGTGTTATTAAAACTTCAAATGAAAATGGAATGCCTGAGCCCAACATACATCTCAAAGGCAAGTGGGTAAGTTTCCATTATAAAAAAGATTCATAAATTTCATATCGATCTAAACTCATAACGATAATGCTACGACCAAGAAAAAAATATACAGTTTACGACCTACAAAAATTAAAGGGTAAAAGATGCCTGACACACATCCACGTAAAATCACCTGAAGAAGCACAAGCCGCAGAATTGGCAGGGGTCGACCTTATGAGCTGTAGTTTCGATTCTCAAGAAGCACAGCTCCGTTTACCAAGGATTATCGAGGCTGCCCCAAGCAGTTTTATTTCCGTTGCAACACCCCATGGTTTAGCAAGCAGTGAAGAAGCAATAAGAGTGGCATTTAAAGCACTAGAAATAGGGGCGAGCTCTGTTTATTGCTCAGCGAGTCCAAATATTATAGAGAAGATGGCCAATGAAAAAATACCAGTCGTTGGTCACCTAGGAATGATTCCTCGACACGTAACCTGGACTAATTATCGTGCCATTGGTAAAACTAAGGAAGAGGCCCTAAAGCTCTATAATCAAATGAAAGATTTAGAAAATGCTGGGGCCTATGCAGCTGAGATCGAGGTCGTTCCTCATCAATTAGCATCATTTCTTTCTTCGAAAACATCAATGATTCTAATGTCTTTGGGCTCAGGCCAAGGCTGTGACACTCAGTTCCTTTTTTCAGATGATATTCTTGGAGATTACGAGGAGAGGATTCCACGGCACGCCAAAGCGTATCGAGACTTTTTAAGTGAATTAAATTCATTACAGGACGAGCGCATCAATGCGTTTAAAGAATATATCAAAGACGTAGAGAACAAAAAATTTCCATCTCCTGATAACTTAATTAGTATGGATGAAAATCTTTTGGAGGAGTCGATTAAAGAAATTGAATTTATGGATTAAATGAATTTCTTACTCATAATTTATCCCATCCTATTCTTTTGCTACTAAGCCTCTAATTCTATAATTATCACCAAAAACCTTTAACGAAATCTCAGATAACCTTTTAGAGGCATTTAATGCAGCATCAGCCAATGGTTTACAATTTTCTCCACAGATTATTGGAGCATAATATAAACACAATTCATCAACCAGTTCTCGCTTAAAAGCATCCCCTATGAGCCTGCCTCCACCTTCAATCATAACGCTATTACATTGATGTCTTTTAGCCAAATCCTTGAGAACAGCCTTCAGTGATTTATTGGAATAAATTAAAGTATTATCCTTAAATTGATCAGTAAATAATTTTGAGGCCTTGGACAATTTACTCTTTCTAGTGAGCACAACTCTTTTCGGCTGTTTATTTCTTTTCTTTAATAACTTTGTTTCACGAATCGTAAGGCTGGGGTCGTCTTTCTTTAAAGTACCAGCTCCAACAATAATGGCATCAACCTCCGCCCTTAATCGTTGAACATCTTTGAGCGATTGATCATTTGTGATCCACTGCCCCTCCTTACCTGGCCTCGTAAGCCTACCATCAAGACTCATTCCCGCTTTAACGATAACCCAAGGCAATCCAGTTTGAACACGTTTTGCAAATGGACGAATGAGTCGTTGGCAATCTTCAGATAAAATTTCAGTAGTTACTTTAATTCCTTGCTTCTTTAGCAAACGCTTTGCCTTATCCTGATGTCGAAAATCAGGATCCTTAACTCCATAAACCACTCTTGCCATTTCTGATTTAATAATAGCCTCTACACAGGGCGGTGTCTTTCCGTACGTCGAACACGGTTCTAGAGTAATATATATTGTTGCGCCTTTAAGAGGTTTTCCTTTAGCGCTTCTTATGGCTTCAATTTCCGCATGTGGACCTCCAGCTTTTCGGTGGTATCCTCGACCTATAATCTTTCCTTTTTTAACGATGATACAACCCACTGTTGGATTAGGACTCGTCAGACCAATGCCTTTTTCAGCTTCTTTCAAAGCTAGCCTCATAAATTTAGCATCATTTTCTGAGTTTTTATCAATCATTGTAAAAATCAAATAGCCACAGTTACATCATTCATGAATAGTATCATCTAATTTAATATTGCATCATGCTGAATGATTATGACAAGTTCACACTATATCGTGAGTTATCAAAACTTTCTGGCGCTGGATTTCCTATTCATAAATCAATAGAGTCTATATTAGACACAAATCCTCCAAAGAAGCAGGCCGATTATCTTCAGCAAACTTTAAAGGGTATTGAGGAAAAGAAATCTTTTTCTGATAGTGTCCAAAATAATAAAAGCATCACTTCTTTGGAGATTTCCCTAATAAGTTCAGGAGAAAAAAGCGGTAAGATTCCAGAAATTCTCAGTCTTCTTTCTAATTATTTTAAATTACAAAATGATTCAAAAAAGAAAATTAGAGCTGGTCTTATTTACCCAATTGTAATGCTTCATTTTGCTATTCTACTTCCAGCACTTCCCAGAGCAGCAGCAAGTCGAGACTTAGTTAGTGAATTAATGGTATCTTTAATAACACTTTTTGTCTGCTATTTCATTTTAGTTATTGGTATTTTTCTAGTTCGCCATTTTCTGAAAATGGCCCAGCATGTTGCATCTTGTGACAAACTGTTTAATAGGCTTCCATTGATTAATAAAGTAAGAAGAGCTTTTGCCTTATCTAGATTTACAGAAATTTTAAGAATCTATCTCATTTCGTCCCACACTGTTTCTGATTCATTGAAAGCGGCATCAGAGGCCTCTTTAAGTGGTGAGATTGTTGAATCAATGTCCCGAGAAGTTCTTCCTTCTGTGAGTTCTGGTAATCCTGCTGGACCTATTCTCGCATCACTAACTAAAATTTTCCCTCCAACATTTACGCGCTCATATATAACGAGTGAAGAATCAGGAACTCTTGATATAGAACTGGCACAATGGTCAAAGATTTTTTCCGATGATGCCGAATCTCAATGTAATAGAATGTCTAAAATGGTTCCAAAGGTGACTTATGGATTCGTTGTAATAATCGTCATATGGCAAATATTTATGATTTTTGGAGGCTATCTGGAAATTTTCGATCGTTTGAACAGTTACTAAACGAGTGACCTAATTGTATTTGAGAATTGAAAATTGGTATTAAAATAGCTAAAATTTTAAGAAATATTAATTTTTAACAATAAAGTACTTGCTATAACTGTATATTTGAACACTGTATAAATGTTCACAT
>NYVP01000085.1 GCA_002684575.1 Verrucomicrobiales bacterium | reverse complement strand
TGGTCGATATTCGGTGTCTTTATAAGTGTTTCGCCATAGCACCCTAAGTGAGGGGATGCGTCTTCGATAACGATCCATACAATGTTTACAGCCCTGTCATCTGATCCGAATACATTGAAAGAAAAAATCAGAATATAGGCTAATAATAATATACTTCTCATTTTTAGTGACTACAAAAGTAATTCTCTCTCAATAGGGATAAAACTAGAAGCTGAATTAATAAGAGATTTGGCAGTTAAATCAGCTACACCGTAGACCTCTGTCGAAGCATCAAAATCATTTCTTATTTTACTCATCAACAAATCAAAATCCCCATCTCCTGAAGCAAGAACAACAACGTCTACATCTTTTGCATGCTCCATAACATCAATCGTAATACCCACATCCCAATCACCTTTTGCAGAACCGTCACGTCTTTGGATATATGGCTTGAGCTTCAATTCAAAGCCAATCCCTCTTAGGATATTCTGAAATTTTTTCTGCTTTTGATCACCTCTATCAATGCCGTAGGCAATAGCTTTAATCACTTTCCTATTTGAAGTCACTTTTTGCCAAAAGGCATTATAATTGAAGTGTCTTCTATAAATTTCTTTGGTCGTGTAGTAAATGTTTTGAACGTCTACAAATATGCTAACCTTATCCATAAAATCTGAGGACTGAATTAAGAATCGTGCTATTTGAGGTCATTCAATATTTTAGATACTTTCCAATGGCTCCTAGTCGACTTTAACTTCAATCAAGAATGATTCATCCTTATTCTTTTTTAACACCTTTATGCCCATAGGTGCATCCATGTGGTTGAAATGATCACCAGCATAGAAAGGAGCCTTCAACAAATCTAATTTTGGATAAACAACGACTGGATTCCGCCCCGTAGCAAGCTTGGCATCAACACTGTAAATAAGGACACCAACAGAATTCTTGGAATCTTTACCTCGGAGAGGCTGAGAAATTTCTATCACAAAAACCTTACTTGGTTTAACAGGATCATCTACAGGTATTACAATCATCGACACACCGGATAGAGCATTCAACGGCGTAATCTCTAATCGATGCATTCCTGAGGCGATATATTTTTTCCTGTTAGCATCAAGCCATTCAAATTTGTGACGGTGCCAACCAAGGAAGCCGCTCGCCTTACCAGCCGATGACATAATGTCCCAGGGACCTGCAGGATTCTTGGGACCCTCGACACCACCATAAGTATATAGATCAGGAAGACCCATAAGATGCGCCGTCTCGTGGGCAAGAACATAAGGACTGACACTAGAAATGTTTAGCGCAACATTGATTTTCTTACCCTTATAAGGAATTGCCAGTTCGTCCCGTTCTCCAAAGGCGGTATTTCCGATGCGCGGCATATTCACCATTATGTAATCGTAGGCCAGGAAATCGATCTTCGGATATAGATCAAATATTTCTACAAAGAGTTCACGATGTGATTCGGTCGTCCTGCTACTGTATTTGCTAGCAGGCTTGGACAAACGCCGCCAACCGTGAACATGTTCAACATCAAGAGTCATTTTACCATAGGACTGTTCATGAAAAAGCTTCTGAAAAAGCCCATTACCCAGAACTCCATTAGCCCGTTCCTTTGTATCGACCTTCATCACTGCATCAGAAAAATCAGCGTACAGCATTATACATTTTTTGTTACCTATAGTGCTATCATAAATCAATGAGTCGTTCGCACCTTCTGTCTTGTAAACATCTCCCTTAGTATCAAGATCTGGAATCTGCATTGCCTCAACCGGAAAGGAGATCGTAATAAAAACCTGTGTAATCATTACAAGCGTAAAAATGAATCGAGAATAAAATCTAGGAAATCGGTTCAAGGTTTTTTCGGAAAGAGGAATAAAAGTATTTTTTATCAATATCATAAAGCGATCAAAAACATGTATATATAAATACCCTGCCTTAGCACAAAAGTAAGAACAACAACTTAATTCAAGTCATTATCGCGCACTTCACGCAGCTTAAAGGCCATCTTATTTTTAAATCGCTTCACGACTTTTTCGTACGCAGGATCTTTAGCAAGATTCGTGTATTGTTTAGGATCTTTCCTAACATCGAAAAGCTCAATACCTTTTGAAGCATCTTCTCCATACTGAATGTAGGACCAATCGTCCTCTCGTAATAAAAATCCCTGTCTAAAAGGAGCAACTGAAAAAGCAGCTTCACGAACAGTATGCTTTGGATCGTCCAGCATTTTGGAAATATCTTTTCCCTGTAAATGTGGCTGNNNAGGTAGCTCACANAAAGATGAAATAGTCGGATAAAGATCAAGTAGCTCGGTCAATGAGTGACACACGGCAGGCTTTTTACCTGGCACACTAATAATTAAGGGTACCTGCGAAGATTCATCCAATAAGCTGACCTTGGCCCAAAAATCATGCTCACCTAAGTGGAAACCATGATCACTAGTAAAAATAATAATTGTTTTGTCTCGAAGCCCTGCCTCATCAAGCGCTGATATGACCTTACCGACTTGAGCATCCATATATGCAACGGAGGCATAATACCCTCCGATGGATTTCTTTTGGCGGCGTATATCCATTTTCATATTCTGGCTGGTACAATAATTAATTCCTGGCTTAGGAATATCATCCCAATCGCCCTCAATTTTTGGTGGTAGCACCATCTTAGAGTATGGCTTGAATGGACGGAAGTATGACCTAGGAGCAACAAAAGGAACATGCGGACGCACAAATCCGACTCCCAACCAAAAAGGTTTATCCTTATGACGATGAATTAATTCAACGGCCTTTTTGGCAGTCTTACCATCTGAGTGCACAAGATCATCTCCATCTGCTTCAACGACCACAAAAGTATTACCTCCCACTGCAGGCTTCTTGCCATCAGGATTATTCTGAAGAGTCTCACCTTCACCAGGCGCTTTCCATTCAGGCCCCTTACTATTAAAACGTTCAGTCCAAGACGCCTCATCATCGGCCCCATTACTGCCCTGTTCTATGCCGATTGGCACACCCATATGAAAAATCTTACTTACTCTAGCAGCATAATAACCATTATTTTTGAAGTGCTGAGACCAAGTGGCACGGTCTCCGATTTTAGGTCGAGGACTTTTGTAACCCAATACNCCAGTGGCNTGTGGATAGTAGCCAGACATAAAACTAGCTCTCGATGGACCACAATAAGTACCCTGACAATATGCTCTGGTAAAACGAGTACCCCGTTCTGCTAGTCTATCGATATTTGGCGTCTTACAAACCGCATTACCATAACAGGATAAGGCCGTCGAAGTCAGATCATCAGATATAATGAATAGTACGTTGAATTTTTGATTTTTCGCAAAACTGAAATTAACAAAAAAAAGTAAAGTTAAAATGAGTGGCGTTTTAAATTTTATTTTCATTTCTAGGATCAATCTCCGAATCAAGTCTGAACAAAATCCTGCTAGCTCCAATAAAGAAATTCAAATTTTTGNGCAAATATTCTAAACGATTCGCTAATTATTAAATTCTTTTAAAAACGTCCAGTATTGACCTTTTTTTATAATCATGGCCTTATCACAGAATGACGAAAAATTTTCTTCTTTTTTCCTTATTTATCACAATNNGTTCTAGCCTATCAGGAAAAAATCTAAAACTAGCGAATACTTTCTCTGACGGCATCGTCTTTCAACNAGACAAGCCCATCAATATCTGGGGTTCTGCAACTCCAAACAAGTCCATTAATCTCATATTCGGCAATGAAACTAAAACATCTCAGTCCGACGACGCGGGAAAATGGACAATTACAATAGGACCGCTCAAGGCATCTTCNNAACCCCGTGCGATGTCGGTCAAATCTGAAGGCACTGAAATTAAAATAGAAGATATACTGGTAGGTGAAGTNTGGGTCTGCGGAGGACAAAGTAACATGGCTTGGACGCTTCGTGGATCTACCAANGCCGATATCGAGATCCCTGCGGCCAACTATCCAGAAATACGTTTTCTAAAACTACCCAACGTAGCAAGCCCGNCAGAGTTAGNTGATTTTCCCAAAGGTAAACCGACAGACTGGATCGGTAAGTGGCAAAAAGCCATTCCTCCAAAGGTTGAGAATTGTAGTGCGGTAGCTTATTACTTCGCCAGACGCCTTCATCGCCAACTTGGAGTACCAATCGGAATCATAGAAAATTCATGGGGTGGAACCATGGCTCAGCACTGGTGNAACAAAAACACTCTCAAAAAGATNCCTGAAATGGAGGAAGACATCAAAAAATTCGATGCCAGATATCAATCTTGGATTGATGGAGGAAAAGAAGAAGGGGCGAAAAAACGGTTGGCTCAAGATCTTGCCGAATGGGAAAAGAAAATTGTNGAGGCAAAAGAAAAAGGTGAGAAAGAGCCACGCAAACCAAATGCTANCGAGTACAANAATCCCGGCGAAGGCCGTCAACCTGCCGGAATGTATAATGGATCTCTCATTCCGATTTCAAATGCAACCGTCAGGGGAATACTTTTCTATCAAGGAGAAAATAATTCTTTTGGGACGTCGTGGAAACCATTCTACCGAACATTCCCTTCAGTGATATCAGACTGGAGAAAGGCATTCAAAGACCCAGATTTACATTTTGGTATCATTCAAATTGCAGGTTGGAGTAATAGAAGGTCCATGGAATATGATATGAATCACCATTGCAATGTCATCCGAGAAATCCAGCTCGATACGTGGCTNAATACAAATAACACCGGACTNATCGTNACCTATGACACCAANTCAAATGGCAGTATTCATCCCGGCCGAAAACATCCNGTAGGCGAAAGATCAGCCAGATGGGCATTNTCGGAAGTCTACAAAATTAAGAAATTCGGATCAAACGATCAATTGGAGTGGAAAGGACCACTTTTCAAAGAAGCGAAATTTGAGTTAGGTAAAGCCTTAGTAACTTTTGAGGAAGGAACAGATCGAGGCTTAAGACTAGATCAGGATGTGGATGTTGGCTTTGTATTAGCCGGAGAGGATAAAAAATTTCATCATGCCAAAGCAAAAATCACACAGTCTAAGATTAATAAAAAACCCCAAATAGAAGTCTGGTGCGAGGAAGTAAAAAACCCTATAGCGGTCAGATATGCTTTCTCAAATTTGCCGATCGGCGGATTAATGAATGCTAGNGANCTACCGGCTTATCCTTTTCGTTCTGACAATTGGCCCATGACCCCGCACCAATCAACCGGATCTTACNTAAGGAAAAAGGAATAAACTTCCTCTGTCAGTGTATTGGAACTGACACAATCTTCTCAAGCCAGGAACGGGCGGCTTTTCTTGTGTGACTTGGNCTTAANATCCATTCATCATTGTGATTTCGAAAACCAGTTTCCATAAAAGTGAATTGACCATTTCCTGCCGAGCTTTTGATATATTTTTTGGTTAATTGATTACTCTTGAGAGATTCGCTAAGGATGAGTTGAGGCCTTCCAGCCAAACGACTCATTCTTTTAGAGGCAGAAACTCTATCTGAACCTGGATAAACCCATTTCCTAACACCATCATAATGACTAAAGGGAATAAATCCCGCCCATAGTTTTGAAATTTCATCATCATAAAGACCTATAAAATTACAGGCTATGGCACCTCTAGAAAAACCACACAAAATGATTCTTTCTTGATCACCACCAAATTTATGACAAACACCTTTAACAGTACGTTTACAATACTCAATAGTCGGAATCGGATCATAGTTGGGAGCATCCCCCCACCATTTACGAACATTTTCGGTACCTTTCGAATTAAGATACGGAAGGCATAACCATATATAGCCTACTCCACCAGATAATCCGTAACCAAGCTTACTTCCCTCCACTAAACCGGTACTAATATCTCCATTGCGATCATGGTATGGCCCATTGCCCGAATACTCCACAATAACAGGAAAATTTTTATGTGGTTTCCAATCCTTTGGTAAATAAAGAACGTGATAAATCTCATTTTGATACTGAGCGCATCTAATTTTTGTTCTTATTCCAGGCCCAATCTTTTCTTCTACAAGAGGTGGCACTTTTAAATCAGCCTTAATACTACGGAAATCAGGATCAGCGGCTCTAGATAAAGCTCCTGGCAATAGATAACAGAAGGTAGTCAAAAAAAATATGCCGAGTTTGAACATCAAATACTTTAAAAATTACAAATATTAGGCCCAAATTTGAGGAGAATCATGATCATCTGGATACGATAAGGCTTTGCCTAATGCATATCTCCTAACAGTCCACGCAACAGCTGCAGCGTCAATAATATCATCTGACGAAATGATTCCGGTTTTCGGTCCCATGTCATTCGGCAACTTAATTCCGCTTTTCATCAATAAACTCAATCTATGCTGCATTCCATTCCAAGTTTTTTTTGAGTATGGCAGAGGCTCTCCATTATTCATGTGCATGAAGCATAATTCAGGATGAACTTCTATAATGTTAAAGCCATTCAAAGAACATTGATTAACTTCTAATATTTTATTTTTAAGGTTGATGGTTTGCCGAGAAAAAGCACAATCAAAACGATTTCGACTTTCATCATTAAGTTCATTCGCTCCCAAATTGATCCATCTAGGTTCTATCATAAACTTAGGGATTGCTGGAAATACACTACGACCACGTTTTGGACCAAGTTCTTTTCTTACTAATTGATCAGCTATTCGACTAGGCTCATTTACTAAATCCAAAGGCATGTCCACTCCGATTGTTTTGCCTTTAGGATAGTAATCAATCAAAACTGATAATTCTTTAGCAACCATTGAGTCACAAAATGTTCCATCTTCATGAAGCGCAACCGCTACCCACCCCTCTTTACAGCCATCAACCCCCAAATATAGTCCTTCAGGCATTTTTAAAGTTATTGGTCATTAATGTTTAAATTATACAACAACTAAAACGTTATAACTGATAAAAAGTAGCTAAAGAAATAAAGGCCTGAGAATAGACGCAAGATTGGAGAAAATGGATAGAAAAAACCCGACCAGACATAAACACATCCGGCCGGGTATTAACTATTAGTTGTATTTGATTTAGAATTTAAAATCTATTTGAGCCGTGAATTGTTTTATGTCGGGATACTCATCTCCCATGAAATATGCTCCTTTAAGCATCATGCTTGAATAATCATTCAGCTTCTTAACAATCACGGCATCGATTTCTGT
>NYVP01000084.1 GCA_002684575.1 Verrucomicrobiales bacterium | reverse complement strand
GGAGATGGTTATAGTGGATACAGAAGTGTCAGCAGAACAACCTCAAAAGACTTCTTTAATTGGACCATTCCAACCAAAATGAATTTTGGGGATACACCCTCTGAGCATCTATATACAAATCAAACTCATCCATACTTCAGAGCCCCTCAAATATATATAGGTATTGCCGCGAGGTTTATGCCAGGACGCCGAATTTTATCAAAAGATGAGGCTAAAATTATTGGCGTTAACCAAAGTTATTTTAATGATTGCTCTGATGTGGTTATATTAAGTTCAAGAGGGGGAAATTCATATAAAAGAAAATTTATGGAATCCTTTCTCAGGCCCGGAATTGGATTAGAAAATTGGGTCTCAAGATCAAATTACCCCGCTCTAAACATTGTACAGACATCATCTAATGAAATGTCATTCTATGTGAATCAAAATTATGCTCAGTCATCGAGCTGTCTTCATCGATATTCGCTTCGTATTGATGGTATTAGTTCAATTTATGCTGGGTTCAGGAAAGGCACCGTGATCACTAGGCCATTTATTTTTAAAGGAAAGCAATTGCACATGAATTATTCCACATCTGCTGCTGGAGGTATTAAAGTATCAATTCTAGATAATTCCAAATCCCCTTACAAAAGTTTTGATATTGGTAATGCAATAGAATCCATAGGAAATTACATTGATCGAATAATAAAATGGAAAAATATCAATGATTTAAGTTCGCTTGAAGGAAAAATCGTAAGGCTTAAAATTGAGCTCAAGGATGCCAACCTTTATTCATTAAAATTTAACTAATCGAAATTATTTTCTATTAAGTCTAATGAATAAAATCATACCTAAAAGTGTTATAGCAACTGTAGGCAACCACATCAAATATTGAGCAATAATTTGGTCTTTCATATTATCAGCCAAAATTATTCCAAGAAAATAAATACATGCTACAGCTAAACTTAAAACAAAGCCGCCATGCGAATCTTTCCTTTGTTTGCTAATACCAAGAGGAACTGCCAATAAACCAAACGCAAAACAAGCTACTGCAAAAGAATGTCTTTTTTGTATCTCTGTTCTAATTTCATTCGATTTCTTTTCACTTAATTCACCATCTTCGTTCAACCGATTATATAATTCAGTAGTCTCAAGAAGGCTTGGCTTAAACTTCTTAGGATTATTTCTAAAAGTCGATAGGTCCAAGGGAATTGTCGTTTCCTCGGCACTTAATCCAGGGACCAGGTTTGTTAAATCTTTTGGATTTTTGTTGTTCTTTATAATTCCCTCAGCATTACCTAATACAAGCAACAACTGATCATCAATTTCATTGTATTCAATTATTGCTTCNTCAGATTTCAGGTATCTTATTGGATATATATCATCATTAAGTTCAATTAGTTCAAGGCCAATTAATTTATTCCCAAGCCTATTAGCGGTATATATTCGATAGTTTGGAAATGTAGTAATAACCTTGTCCGGTATTATTAAAGCCAAAGGGTCCTCAATAGCCATNTTGTATAAGGTCATCTTCATCGCTGCCTTTCCCTTTGGAGCAATCGTCGTATTTATGTAAAAACTTAAAACGCAAAGCAAAATAGATATTATAAAAACCGGCTTAGCTATCTGCAGCATACTTAAACCTGACATCCTTAGCGCAAGAATCTCATTGTCTTTAGACATTCGTCCGAAAACAAGCAGGACACCCGTAAGAAAACTCCAAGGAATAGTGAATATTAATGAGTATGGGAATATATATACAATAAATTGAAGTACAGATGTAACAGGCAAATCCCGATCAACCAGTAATTCGAATATTTGCTTAAATAAATTTCCTAATACAAAAATTAGACTCAATGCTAATACGCAAAGAGTTGTAGTCGACAGGATTTGACGGCTTACGTATCTAAAAGATTGACTAAAAATTATAGCCACTCAGAACAATATAGCCTAAACAGCTAATCTTCAAATTTATGATTTAAGACTCTGCTTTAAGTTTTTCATAAAGATCAAATGCTTCATCTGCACCCATCCCCTCATGCACGACTCCCCTAACCGCTTTCATCATTGGCACCGGAGCATCTGCTTGGAAAATATTTCTTCCCATATCAACTCCAGAAGCACCTTGTGCACATGCATCATAAGCCATTTGAAGTGCATCTCGTTCTGGTCTTTTCTTACCTCCGGCAATTACTATGGGAACTGGACAACAGCTAGTAATTGTCTCAAACCCTTCATCAATGTGATAACATTTGACCATATGGCATCCTAATTCGGCCATAATCCTCGTAGCCATTCTAAAATATTTGGCGGTTCTTTCCATTGCTCGACCTACAGCAACAACTCCCATGACAGCTATTCCATACCTTGAAGCTGCATCAATGAGATTAGTCAAATTCTGAAGAGATTGTCTCTCGTGTTGACTCCCGATGAATACTTGAACGGCTAAAACCGATGCATTTAATCTAACGGCTTCCTCAATGTCCACAGCTAGATGCTCATTTGAAAGAGGCTCATATCCCGGACGTGTCAATTTAACTGTCTTCCCATCATTTTCCCCTTCCCATTCATCAATTGTACTTACCATACTCGTTCCTCCAGATGCTCTTAATGCTATAGCCTTCTGCGTNCTAGCGGGTATGATTGATCTTTGTATACCCCTTGTTAACATCAGACAGTCACAATATGGTTCTAACGGCAATATGGTTTGATCAACTCTCTCGAGACCTGTAGTAGGTCCCATGAAATAGCCATGGTCAAATGCCAACATTATAGTTCTCCCTGATTCAGGATTGAAAATATGTGCTAACCTGTTCTGCAAACCCCAATCATATTGGTGAGAACCTTTAAGGAAAAATTTAGGAACTGTTTGTTCTGTATCTGTATAATATTCTTTTTGTTTTTCTGCGGATAATCCGTCTAAATCAGCCATGATAATATTTTGTTTACTCTTGGTTATTATTTTATTGGTTTATAAATTCTGACATTGATTTCAAAATAATTGCAACAGAACAGGCTCCTGCGTCTGGATGTCCTAATGACCTCTCCCCTAACGTCTTTGCCCTACCCATTGTTGCAATCATCTCCTTGCTTTCCTCCTTACCCCTATCGGCTGCCTGAGATACTAAGCTAATCAATTCGTAAAGAGGTAATGAAATATTTTTTGAAGCTTCCTGAGCGGCAGGCTCAAGTGCATCAATCATTGTTTTATCACCAGGAGATGCACCTCCACGTGATTTCACACCTTCATTTGCTGCATTTAAAAAGCTTTTTAAGCCATCCGAATTAAGCGTTTCTTCTCCATCAAGTGCCTTACCACCATTCCTAAATAGTGTACCAAACAAGGCCCCTGATGCCCCCCCCATGGAACTCATCATTGCCATTCCCGCAGATTTAAATACGTCTGAAATTTGATTAAAGGAAGAACTTTCTATTTTCTCTATAACGGCTTTCATACCTCTCTCCATCCCAAGACCATGATCACCATCGCCTAAATTCCTATCAGCATCAGTGAGCAACGGCTCAGAATCAATGATTGATAAGGCAACTTGCTTTACCATTTCAATAGTATCACTAAGATCTAAATTTTCCTTACCCATTTTTAAAGTTTAGTATAACAAACAGATTCACAGGGCATATCCCAATATTTTTTTAATTCATCATTTAGTTTTGTTATACTAAATGAAATTCCTGACATTTCTTGGCAAGTAACATATGGACCTATAGCTGTATCATAAACAACAATTCCTTTTTCATTTAGATATTCTTTTGCTTTACGCAAGCAAATAAGACATTCCATCATCGTTGTTGCCCCAAGGCTATTCACCAACAACAATATCTCATCACCTTTGGACAGCTCTTCGATTTCAGTATCATTAATAAAGTCTTNAATTATTAAATCCAACATTTTTGGCGTTAGGTCATCAGCTGTNGTCATTGGAATCTCTGAAACTCCTGGTTCACCGTGTATGCCCATACCTAGACCAATAAGATTTTCATCAATTTCAAAGGTCGGCTTTCCTGTTGCTGGAATAGAACCAGGGGCCATTGATACTCCAACAGAACGTGTATGCAGGACAGCAAGCTTTGCTATCCTCTCTAAATCTTTTAAGTCATTAACTGATTGTGAGGCTGCCCCAGCAAGCTTTACAATCAAAACCAAACCTGCAATACCCCTTCTATCTCCTTTGTTTTCAGGAGGAGCCGAGCAAACATCATCAGTAATTAAAACCGTACTAACATTAATTCCGGAATCAGAGGATAATTCTGCACCAATATCAAAATTCATCACATCTCCAGCATAATTACCATAAAGATAAAGAACGCCATTTCCCCTATCAACGGCCTCAGTAGCCTCTAGCACAATATCTGGTGGAGGAGCAGCGAATATATCACCACATGCAGCGCCATCTGCAAGATTTACACCAACTAAGCCATGATAAATTGGTTCATGACCTGCCCCCCCGCCCACTAACAATGCCACTTTATTATCAGCTATCTCATTCTTAATGATAGATCTGGTGCCAACTTTTTTACATTGACCATCATAAGCTTCAACTAAGCCATCTAAAAGCTCATCCGCCACTTTTAAGGGGTCATTAATTAATTTTTTCATCTNTTGAGTAAATAATTAAATTTTGATAAGATTAAATCAAGTTGATTACATCAATATAATTTAATTAATTCTTTGTTTATTTCGCATNGCTTAACTAGATTTCGTTGAGTTCTCAGTATACAATAAAATCTGTGTTTAAAATTGTATTATCCTTTATTCTTGTCATTTGCATAATCAATGTCAAAGGGCAAAATACGGATGAAAANGAAAAGGTCATCCAAAGCATTCAAGACTTACCTGCATGGACCAGTGCATTATCGGCGTATAAAGACGGCCTCTCTGATGTTGCAGTAGAAAAACTAGAGAAAATTGAATCAAGATCAGATTTATCTTCTACTGACAAAACAAGAGTAAGAGCACTTTTAGTTGAAAATTTAGTTAGAACTGGNAGATATCAAGAAGCTTTAAATACGGCAAAAGGTGATGAGTTAAACTTTTGGCGAGGTATCGCTCTTGCGTCACTGGGTAAGATAAATGAGGCAAGGCCNTTACTAGATAAATATATCAAAAACAGTAAAGACCCATTTCACTCTAGTGCTGTGCTAAGTATTTCANCCGCTTATGAGTCACTCGGCATGCTTGAAAAAGCTTTGAAAGTTATTTCTACCTCGNTTGAAAATTCAAAGACTAATAAAATTAAAAACAATATAATTAATTTCAAATTGGCAACCATCAATCTCCTCATAGGGAATTATGATGACGCTATCGAATCAACCAATACGATTAATTCTTCCTCAAAGGAAATTAACAATCTAAAACTTTTAATTCAATCAAGGGCCTTTTTTGCTCTAAGCAAGTTCCCTGAATCTGAATTATCAATTAAAAATATCTCTGTTGGCATTGAAAATAGAACTCCCAAAATTCATACCGCCCTCGAAAACCTCAAGTTCAACATTCAAGTAAAGTTAGAAAATTTCCAAAACGCCATTGCTATAATTCGATCGGCTATTGAGAATGCTCCTATCGGATGTGATAACACACCATTCTTTGAAAAATTATTGAGTTTATCTGAAAAGGAACCAACCCAGGTTGAGTCATTACTCAGTACTTGGACAAAATCTGAAGACAATAACCTCTCACGTAAAGCCCGTTATTTTTTGATTAAGTTAAATTATTCAAAAGACATTGAAAAATCAATTTTACTACTTAAGGAAATATCTGATGGAGAGGATTCCATTTCATTAAAATCAAAAATACTACACGGAAAAATCCTAATTATTAACAAAAGTTATCAGGAAGCAATAGAATTGCTAAATAGCATCAATAACGTCGCGCAAGATCAATACAGCAGTTCAGAAATTAATTTTTTATTGGCTGAAGCTCATAATAAGAACAGTGATATAAGATCAGCAACCGAGAGTTATTTAAATGTTAAAGATCCAACAAATGAAGATTCCGCGAAATTCAATGCAGCCCTAATTGAGATGTTGAACAACGAAAAATCGGACAACGAACTAGACAATCAACTCATATCTACAATTCAAAATAATAACATTAAAGGTAATGCTTTATTGGAAAGAGGACTATTGTTGGCGTCCGATGGTTCTGGAAATGCTAAATTTTCGATAGAACAATTCATAGATCAATTCCCAAAGCATGAAAGAATAGCAGANGCTCACCTAGCAATAGCTAGCTTATTACTTCAAGAATCCCCAACCAATTATGAAAGAGCTAATAAATCTTTAATCACCGGTAAAGCCCATGCAGTAAAATCCACTGATAAAGAAAAAGCTGATTATTTAGATTTTTGGATTAGCGAAAACTCCTCGGAAATTGGTGCGATTGAAGTTAAAGGTAATTCATTTTTAGAAAAATGGCCCAACTCTTCTCATTCACCTGAAATCAGAATGAGATTGGGTGAAATTTTTTATATAAATAAAGATTACTCAAAAGCTTTGTTGAATTTTGAAAAGCTATATACGAATTATCCAAATTCAGAATTGGCAATCAGATCAATGTATTTTGCCGCCCATTCTGCAAAATTAACATTATCAGAAGAAGGAATTGAGAGAGCCTTGAATCTATTTGAAAATGTAGCCAAAACCAAAACAACATTGGCTCCCAAAGCCATTCTGGAAAGCGCTCAAATCAAATTGAACAAAAATTTGAAGACTGAGGCAATCGATTCACTAGACTCATTAATAGATTCTAAAGTTCCAAATACAATTAGAATAACAGCTCTAATGCTTAAGGGAAAAGCCCTTTATGAACAGGGAGCTCTAAGTGCAGATAAAATAACAGATGCAATCAATGCATTCGATATGATTCTCTCGATTGACAAACTTAGTACAAGCTCAAGAAATGAAGCTATTTTTCGAAAAGCCAAGTCATACGAATTTATAGGACAAGACACAAAATCATTAGAGCTATATTATCAAATCCTTACAGCTCCAAGACCTCCTCTAACTGAAAATGAAAAACCAGAGATGAATTGGCATTTCAAATCAGGTTTTGAATGCATTAGAATATTAACTAGTAGGAATAACAATCAAGATCTTAGGGCGGCAATAATTATAGCCGACCAGTTAGCAAGCATTAACGGTACAAGATCACCTGAGGCTAAAGTTATTAGTGAACGATTAAAGCTGGAGAACTTTATTTGGGAGGAATAGAGTTATTCTATTCTGATAAAAAAACAGATAAAAGGATTCACCTAAACTCAAAAGTGTAATCGTTGCAGTTAGCAATGAAACTAAAGTAATGACAGCTGAATAAATTAATTTTTGCTTTAGAATTTGTCTCTTGAAAAAGAAAGAAGACAGAAATAGTAAAACTAAGCAAATGAGCAACTTCAATGAATCATAAATAAATGTGTTCGAGGGATAACTCGTACTACTTACAGATTTAAAATCGATATACGCCCAACACAGAGTCAATAGAAGTGAATTTATGAGATATAAAATTATAATTTTAATCCGATTATTCATTAATATATCACTGGTATTTATTTTACTCGATTAGTTAAATACAAATTTCAAGTCTTCATTATTCAAACCCCTCATATCCGGTACTTCTTCGTCTATAGCCATATTGATTAGATTTCTTTTTTTATCCTGCAGGGCGAGTATTTTTTCCTCAACAGTATTGTTTGTTATCAATTTATAGCAATTCACAATTTTTGACTGTCCAATTCGATGAACTCTGTCGGTGGCTTGATTTTCCACAGATGGATTCCACCATGGATCAAAATGTATAACCGTATCTGCGGCAGTAAGATTTAGCCCGTATCCACCTGCTTTGAGAGATATAAGAAAAACTTTTGTGCGATTATTAAAATCNTGAAAATCCTTCACCATTTGATTTCTATCGTTGCTCTTAGTTCCTCCATCTAATAAATAACTCGGAATAGATTCATTTTTTAATTCTGCTTCANTAAGTTTAAGCATTTTAACAAACTGAGAAAAAACGATNACTTTACTTCCCCCGCTAATACTATTTTTTATCAAGTTCATCAAAACATTCATTTTTGAAGAACTAAATGAACGGTCTTTAGTATTCTTAATCAATCTCAAATCACAACACACTTGCCTGAGACGAAGCAATAAAGTCAGCACTTGTATCGTTTCATTTCCCTGAGGAGACTTGTTTAGATTTGAAATTAATTCTTTTCCGGAAACTAGAAGATTATTGTATACACCTCTCTCCTCCAAAGAAAGGTCACAGAAAATTGTTTTTTCAACCTTATCAGGGAGCTCTTTTAGAACATCCTTCTTCAATCTTCTTAAAATAAACGGTGACACCCTATGCCTAAATTTTGATTGTTCCCGAGCGTAATAATTTTTAAAGTTTTCTTTAGATCCAAGGTAGTTTGGATTCACAATATTCATTAAACTCCATAAATCAGATATTTCATTCTCAATAGGAGTCCCACTCAAAGCAATCTTGATATTAGAATCTATACTTTCTAAAGCTTTAAATGTTTTTGTTAAGTCATTTTTAAAATATGACGCCTCATCGGCAACAACCATAGAAAATTTTGCTTTACTGAGTTCCATAACATCACTCAATAAGGTTCCATAGGTCGAAATAACAATATTTGAATCCACTCTAACTCCACCTCTGTCAATTCCATGGTAAAGCTGTATGTTTGTTTCTGGTAGAAATTTTTTAACTTCAGTCTTCCAATTATATATTAGAGAAGTTGGACAAATAATTAGGACCTTTTCTTCATCTAAATTCATTGATGCAATGAGAGCTAAAATCTGGACCGTCTTTCCTAAACCCATTTCATCAGCAAGAATAAATCCACTATCCATCATAATTCTTTTATTCATCCAGACAACACCTTCTTTTTGATAAGACTTAAGATTACCGTTAAAATTTTTTTCAAAAAATTCATTAAAAGGATTATTAACTTCAGGCAATCTGAAACCAAATTTGGATAAGCTATCCTCTATGTATAGTGCCTCCTTACCCGAAACACTTCTAAGAACTTTATTCCCTAAAATTCTCTGTTTTGTTTCTGTGGATCCTAGTGTGTGGAACAATTCATCCACACTATCTTTATCAAGAACTAATCGTTTATTTGAATTACTTTTTTTTGAATACTTGCCATTATTAATTAGTTTTCTTATTTCGTCTTCTGAAATTAAATCACCAGAACTGGATTGAAAATCTATCTCAAATTCAAACCAATC
Organism: Verrucomicrobiales bacterium; assembly: GCA_002684575.1. Lineage (GTDB taxonomy): Bacteria > Verrucomicrobiota > Verrucomicrobiia > Verrucomicrobiales > DEV007 > EC70. The sequence goes on along the minus strand of NYVP01000084.1, from coordinate 9,583 downwards.
TGAAGAAGAGTCAGCCATTCGAACTTGTGGTTTTATGAGACCTATATCCTTAGTTAAAGAATAAAATCGCTCACCTAAATTTACTATTATATTCTTATCTTCGATTAAAGTTGGAAGGATACTGCTATAAAAATATAAAACATCTTTGGCTCCATTGAGCATCAGACTATATTTTCTTTTGATTAGTTTTTCTTGGCATTCATCGCTCTTGAAACTATCACCCTGTGATTCAGAAAAATTTAGATTCTCTATGAAAATCTTTTCGAAACTAAAATTGGGATTGGGATGTTTCTTATGAATAAAAGTGATTAAAATTGAAATGGAATTCAATGAACCCTCAACATTGATATCAACTTTAGGGTCATCGGCCAAAAGGGTCAACATTGAGGATAGATCACTGGGCAATTCTATACGAAAAAACTTTGTAAGTTCATGATAGTTTGCCTCAAGCCATCTAAGTGATACTTCCAATGAAATTGCGTCATCGAAATTTACGAAGAATGGAGCCAATGATTCGCCATCAATATTATCTGGGAAGCCTTCACACAGAGGCATGGCAATTAGTGAAACGAAATCAATAACCCAGGCCTCTTTTTTATTTCTATAAAGAGTATGATTAAGGAATGCATTCCTTTCAATTACAACTCTATCGGAATCTAATCTCTTAATTTGAATTGGAATTTTAGCAGATGAACCTGATACAATAAGTTTTTTACTTTCACTTTCAAAGTGTTCTCTAATCTCGATATGCTTCAACTTTGAAGCCTCTAGAATTCTTAAAAACTTATCAACAATAATTGTACAAGCACCTAGATCAATATCGTCTAAAGTTAAATTAAAAAGATTTTCAATAAATTTAGGAGAAAGATACTCTTGGTTATTTCTTTTTTCGAAAATTACTGATAATTGTTTTGTCGTTTTAGACTGCTCACATGAGAGATCAAGAATAGGACAAATTGAATGTTCTGTTGTTTCTTTCTGGCTTTTAAGTTTTGATGACAACTCCTCCTCATTTGTTAATGATGGAGTGAATTTTTTAAGATCACTTAAAATTAAGGCAATAGAGTGCTCACAAAGTTTTCCATATTTGATTGAATCAGAACACCTGCAAAGATTCTCGATATTTTCTAATCCTTTGAACTTTAAACCACATACAAATTTTTTTCGCCCTTCAATGACAAGCCCAGTAATCGTTAAAAAGTCGGAATCATTATTTGTGACTTGAACTTTTTTGACAGAATTTGCAGCAACTAAAAGTTTACTTTTCTTAATGCATTCCCAACCAGCTAATTGCATTAATTTTTTTTCAGTTATTTCCATTTAAACTAAAATACAGTTAAAGAACAATATTATGCAGATATTTTGATTAAGAACTTTGATTTTATCCTCCACTTGATAGATATGTGTTTGTTAAATCAATGAAAATTATTGCTATAGCCAATCAGAAAGGTGGTGTTGGAAAAACAACAACATCAATAAACCTATCGTCGTGTATAGCAATGACAGAAACAAAAAAAGTTCTTCTAATTGATCTAGACCCACAAGCTAATGCAACCAGCGGTCTTGGCTTCACTCCTGAACCGGGGAAAAGCCTTTATGAAGTCTTATTAGGTAAAACAAATATTCAAGAAAGAATCATACCTACAAGATTTGATTATCTGTCTCTTATCCCGGCCGACATGGACTTGGCCGGTTCTGAAATAGAATTGGCACAAGCAGAAGACCATCTCACTAGGTTAAGAAATATCCTCAAGCCAATTAAGCGTAAATCAACTTATGATTATATAATAATTGATTGCCCTCCGTCATTAGGAGTCTTAATGACATCTGCCTTAGCTGCCGCCGATGAATTATTAATACCTCTCCAATGCGAATTTTTTGGTCTTGAAGGGTTAGCGAAAATCGTACACGTACAAGAGCAAATTAAACTTTCTGGAGCCAATCCCAAAGGTATGATCGAAGGAATTGTAATGACGATGTATGATGGAAGAACAAATCTTTGCAAACAGGTAGTAGAACAGGTTCGACAATATTTTCCTGAACAAGTCTATAAAACGGTAATCAGGAGGTCAATCAGATTAGGAGAAGCTCCAAGTTATGGAAAAACTATAGTTGAATATGATAAATCTTCAAACGGAGCAGCTGACTATATTTCTTTAGCTGATGAATTTCTCGAAAGAAGAGCATAATTGTCCACTTCCATCGCTCACCAGTTGCATACCTTACGCTTTAGTCCATATTTTATATGTGCTTAGCAACTTAACCAATATAAATTAAAATTTGCTTACAACATGAAATGGCTGATTAACAAAATCGTTGGATCTAAAAATCAACGAGAGCTGAAAAAGCTTGGTGTAATTGTAAATAAAATTAATGAGTTAGAGGCAGAGTTTCAATCCCTGTCCGATGACCAGCTAAAGAGTAAGACATCTGAATGGAAGGAGAAACTTAAGAGTTTTGAAACTGATTTAGACACAAATATTGAGGACTGGAAAAATAAAGAAATAAATAAACTCTTAAGGCCAACAAATGATGAGATCAAAGACATAGAGGAAAAGTCTAGAATACGTAAGATTGATGGCCTTGAAGAAGTTTACGATAAACAATCTGAATATTTAAATGAAATCCTTCCCCAAGCGTATGCTGTTGTAAAAAATGGTGCCAGAAGAATGGTTGGCAAGTCATACACCGTTTGCGATCAACCGATGGAATGGGATATGATTCATTTTGATTGTCAATTGAAGGGTGGCATAGCACTCCACAGAGGAATCATTGCTGAGATGGCAACCGGTGAAGGGAAAACTTTAGTAGCAACTCTTCCTGTGTATCTTAATGCGCTTACAGGACGAGGTGTACATGTAATTACTGTAAACGATTATTTAGCACGACGAGACTCGGAATGGACAGGTGAACTTTTAAAATATCTTGGATTATCAATCGGGTGCATCCAAAGCCAGATGCCCCCAGAACGAAGAAGAGAAAACTATAATTGTGATGTTACATATGGAACAAACAGTGAATTCGGCTTCGATTATCTTCGCGACAATGGTATGGCTCACTCAAAAGACAGCCAAGTTCAGCGAGGTCATTATTTTGCAATCATTGATGAGGTCGATTCTGTACTCATTGATGAAGCAAGAACCCCATTGATAATTTCAGGACCAACTACAGTCTCCACAACTAAACAGTACGATCGATTCAAACCCATCATCAATCAAATCGTTAAAAAACAAACTCTACTTTGTAACGAAACCATGCAAGAGGCTAAATCAGCACTCGAGTCTCAACTTCCTGATGATGCAGGAAGAGCTATGGTAAAAGTAAAGTTCGGCCAACCCAAAAACAGACAGCTCCTTCGTTTAATGGAAGATCCTGAAAACCGTAGAATCGCTGAAAAAGCAGAAACTGCTCTTTATCAAGACAGCCAGAAAAAAGAGCTATTTAAGGTTAAAGAGGAATTATATTACACTATCGACGAAAAATCACATGACGCTGACCTTACCGAATTAGGACGTAATTTCCTCAATCCCGATGATCCAGATTCTTTTGTGATGCCTGATCTTGCTACTGAATTTGCAGAAATTGATGGTAGTAATTCTTTATCAGACTCTGAAAAAGAGAAACAAAAGAATGAGCTTCAAAATAAAATGAATGCTCAAGGTGAAAAAATTCATAGTATCTCACAACTACTGAAGGCATATTGTTTGTACGAAAGAGATGTTGACTATGTCGTAACCAATAACAAGGTCGTCATCGTTGATGAAAATACAGGTAGAGAAATGCCTGGAAGACGTTGGAGCGATGGCTTACACCAAGCGGTTGAAGCGAAAGAGGGTGTTAAACTCGAAAAAGAAACTCAAACTCTTGCCACGATTACTGTTCAAAACTACTTCAGATTGTATGAGAAACTTGCAGGCATGACAGGCACGGCAGAAACTGAAGCCGCTGAGTTTAATGATATTTATGGATTAGATGTATTGCCAATACCGACCAACGTTCCTGTACAGAGAATAGATCAAAACGACAGAATCTATAAAACTCGTAGAGAAAAATATGGGGCAGCTGTACAAAGCATAAAAGAAAAGCATGCAAAAGGTCAGCCTGTCCTTATTGGAACAGCTAGTGTTGAAGCATCAGAAACTGTATCAAAATACTTAAAACGAGAAAAAATCCCCCATTCAGTACTTAACGCTAAATACCACCGTCAAGAAGCAGAAATCATTCAAAGGGCGGGTCAAAAAGGGGCAGTCACCGTCTCTACATCTATGGCTGGAAGAGGAACTGATATCAAGCTCGGAAACGGCGTTCCTGAACTTGGTGGCTTAAGCGTCATCGCTACAGAAAGACATGAATCCAGAAGAATTGACAGGCAATTGCGTGGAAGATGTGCACGACAAGGTGATCATGGAGAATCAATATTTTACATAAGCTTTGAAGATGACCTTATGAGGAATTTTGGTGCTGCAGACAAAATGACATCAATGATGGAGAAATTTGGATTGAAAGAAGGCGAAGAACTTTCTCACTCATGGCTTAACAAGTCAGTACAAAGTGCCCAAAAAAGGGTTGAGCAGCGTAATTACACAATGAGAAAACGTGTGCTTGATTTTGATGATGTTATGAATGAACAACGAAGGATTGTTTATGGGCTTAGAAATGAAATCATCTTAACCGCAAACCCAAGAGATTTGGTCAATAAGGCGATTGATAAAACCATACCATTAAAGGTTAGTGAATTTCTTGAAGTACTAGACCAGGACGAAGAGCCTGATTTTTCTGGATTAATTAATTGGGCCAACTCCAATTTCCCCATTGGCTTGAAGGATAACGACCCAATGATTTTTGACGAAGACTTTGGTATGGTCGCATCAAAGCTAACAGACAAGATCAAAGACCTATACCAAATCAAAACTAATCATGAAGAACCTGAACACCTTGATGGATTAGAGAGGTCGATTTTATTAGGATCAATTGATAGATTATGGCAAGAGCACCTTTTCAGCATGGATTCTTTACGCGAAAGCGTTAGCCTTCGTGCTCAGGCTCAGAAAGACCCCCTAGTTGAATATAAAAATGAAGCTTATAAGATATTCAAAGAGCTTATGGATAATATTGATGCTGAGGTCGTTCTCAGTCTATTCAGAAGCACAACAAACATAGAGGCCTTTAAAGATTTCTTGAGAAATCTACCTATGAATCAGGGTAGAGGTGAAGTCCCACCATCATCAACAACCTCAAGTGCTCAATCGCAAACAAACAACGACCCAGAGCTTGAGCCTCAAATAACTTTGCCTGTAACTAGATCTGCACCAAAAATTGGTAGGAATGAACCTTGCTCATGTGGCAGTGGAAAGAAATTCAAACAATGTTGTGGGCGAAAAGCGTAATTTCTTAATGTAGTTATTTATGGCATGATACATTCTAAAAAGCAGTTACANCTTATATATATTGTAATCACCTTATTATTCTCAGGTTCGCTTTCATTCTCGCAACTAATACCAGTAAAGTTTGAATTAATTTCTGATGTCGACACCATTGAACCTGAATCGACNTTCAAATTAGCTGTTCGGGCGACGATAGATAAAGACTGGCATATATATTGGAAAGGGCCTGGTGAAAATGGGCTGCCAACATTAATTGACTGGGTCGTACCCGATAATTTTATTGCAGAGCAAACTAGCTATCCGGTACCAAATAAAACAGAGGCATTTAGTTTAATTAGTCATACTTATAAAAATGAAGTGATTTTTATAAGCGAAATCACCTCGCCAAAATCNCTTGATAAAAAAGATTACAATTTCAAAGCAATAATAGATTGGCAAGCATGTAAAGAAACATGCTTGCCGCCAACAATTACAGAACTTGAAGTTAATCTTAGTGTTGGGGATAAAATAAATTCAAGTTCATATGAATCGATTGAATATGCTTGGAAAAATTCACATACCCAAATACCCAAACTTAATGCTATTGCTGTAAGTGACTTCGGCCAATTAGATTTATCCTTCAAAATCACTGAAGAGGAATATTCAAATATTGGTCCGTCTCCGTATTTCATGCCTCTTGACAGCTCAATTGTTGAGGAAAATGAACCTCAACAATCCGACTTTGAAAATGGTGTATTTACAATATTCTCAACACTTGAGGATGAAAATTTCAAAATCGAAGACAAAATTGAAGGCTTCCTCATAAGTACGGATAAAAGTAAAAGTTATTGGATTCATACAGAAGTAGATTCAACAAACAAAAATTCNGTTCAACCTAGCTCAGAAACAGTGTACGAATCTATCCCAACAAAAGATAGCGCTGAAGGAATTGAGTTAACAAAAGCAATCAAGACTTTGGCCAAAGGTTATAATGGTACGCAATCATCACTTCCTATGATGCTGCTTTTCGCATTTTTGGGTGGNATAATACTTAACCTAATGCCTTGCGTCTTTCCGGTACTAGGAATTAAGGTCCTTGGATTTGTTCAGCAGGCTGGTGGTGATAAATCCAAAATCAANTATCATGGATTAATATTTGCCGCAGGAATTTTAATATCCTTGTGGATTTTAGTTTCCATTTTATTTTATATAAAGGGACAAGGGCAAAGTGCTGGTTGGGGATTCCAATTACAAAACCCTTGGTTTGTCTGGACATTAATAGTCGTAATGTATGTATTTGCACTNAACCTATTCGGGCTATTTGAACTAGGAACATCATTAGCCANTACTGGTAGTAAAATTCAATCCAACAAAGGTTACTTGGGCTCATTCTCCTCTGGATTTCTAACGGTGCTCGTTGCCACTCCATGCACAGGACCGTTTATGGGCCCTGCATTAGCATTGGCTATTTCAGGCCCTCCAATACAAGGTTATTTGTTATTTACTTTCCTAGCAATCGGACTAGCTCTGCCATATATAGTTTTGGCATATTTCCCAAAACTAATTGATGCGCTGCCTCGACCAGGGAAATGGATGGAAACATTTAAACAAATAATGGCCTTCCCTTTGCTCCTTACTGTTATTTGGCTTTTAAATATTATAGGTAAATCAAACGGGCTAGGAGCGGTAATCTGGATACTCGTCGGGCTAGTGATTTTATCATTAGGCCTATGGATTTATGGAAAATATTCTTCTCCTCTTAGCTCAAAAATAAGCACCAAATTAATCTCTTACTCTGCTTTAATTTTTTGTTCCGGGCTATTCTTTAAGATAAGCTATGACAACATTGAAAACGGAACTCAAACTGCTAATTCGTCCCTAAACAACAAAACTATTCATGGCGTTGTTTATGAACCATTCGATCCAATAAAAGCCCTCGAATATGTTCAAAATGGTAGGGATGTGTTTATTGATTACACCGCTGTATGGTGAGCAATTTGTCAAACAAATGAACAGTTTGTTCTACATACAGAAGAAGTAANCAANAAGTTTAGAGAATTAAATGTCGTAACAATGGTTGCCGATTGGACTGACAAAGAGAACTGGGTTCTTGGAGACTTCTTATTTGAAATAGGCCAGTCTAGCATCCCCTCTTATCCCATTATTCTTGGATCTAAGAATGGAGAAATTAAATTTCTCCCGAGTCAACTTTCTCCTCCAGCTATCACACCTAAGGCTGGTATAAAAAAGTTCATTGACCNATTGGAGTTATATATTAATTCCTAAAGTGATAATTATTCAATTTGATCAAAAAGCTTNATAAAGTCATTATCCAATATTGTACCCTTATTAGTAACAATGTATTTTCTTGATAATGATCTAGCCTCTTCTATCTGATCATATTTTTTGTGAAGATATAATTTATGAACATAAGGTTGAACAAGATTATAAAATAAGTGCCCTCCGCTTTTCTCTTTACCATAATTATTTAGAGCAAAAATAAATTTATCTTCCGCCTCTTTCCATTTTAATTTATCTTGTAGATTCTTAATTTCTTCGTAATCAATTGAGATACCAAGATCAAACCTCTTAGATTTATTCTCACTAATAATTTGTTTAGAAAGAGACTCATAATTCTTTTTCATCTCTAATTTCTTGAATATTTTCAGTAGAGNAATTTGACCTCTAGCCTTCAATCCACTCTCCTCCTTAAAATTCTTTATCCATCTTGACCAAAATCTCCCTATCGACTTTAGGTCTGCGGTATTATCGATTAACCATTCGTATTCGATATCCCATGGTTCTATACTTCGAGGCATTACAGAGGAAGAATAACGGATAAGGTTTACAAAATTNGGAGAATCTTTATTCAGTAAAGCTAGAGCGAGTAAAACCTTTCCTCTTAATGAAGATGGACTATCTCCGCTGGACCCAAGATAGTATTCCATCTCAGAATTNGTTATTTGACTCCAAGTTTGTGGATCTAAAGCATATCCTACTGGATATTTTTCACTTTCCCATTTTCCAACTGTGAAATCCCAACCGGATCCTATGTCAAAAGCCCCCATCCATGCGTGGACTCCTGATCGCCCCTGCCCCATAAATAATATTGATGGAATTCCTTTAGCTTTTGCAGTTTGACAAACAAAATAACTTTGATCCATACAAATCCCACCGTTTTTTGCACCAATCTTAATCAGGCTGTACTCNCCATAAGGCCATNTGTAAAGATTACTATTTATCCTGTTTTGATCATATGGAATCATTTTATATAATCCCCCAAGATCATTAACCCTCTTTATTTTAATTTGTTGAGCATATAATTTTTCTTTGTTCGATATAGGTGAATCTACAACAAAGCAAAGTTCCCTAATNGTCATTCTCCTTGGATCATATAAAAGATTTCCATTAATGTGAGATTGAACAATAAAATCGTATGGCTGTGAATAATGAGGATTTAGAACCGGCAAGTCGGAATTACTGACGTTTTGATGAGGCCATGAATCTGGGAATTCAACATCCCAGACTAAAGAAACAGCAATAGCTAGCTTTATATAATCAGCGAATATTTTAGGATCTTTATTTTTTAAATCTAAAAGTATTTTTATAGCTTCAATCTTATTATCTTTGTAGTGGGAACACCTAGTTAAGTATCCCGGAACATTAAAGTTATTTGAGATGAATTTTAGAATTTGTTTAAATGAAGAATTGTCTGATCCCTGTTGTTTTTTTAGGTACGGAACAACGAAATATTTCGCACAAAATGTATTGGCTACTAATTCAAAAAAACTTGGAACCTGAATTAATCTAACAATGCCATCTTTGTTAAGGCGTTCATTAATTTGTTTATTCAATAGCTCTACTGATTGAGTAAATTCAGAAACTGAACCATGATTCATCCACCAATTTTTGTGATATTCATCATTCCACTTCGGTAAATTCTGAGACTTTAATTCGGTTGAAAAAATTTTAATGAACCCACAAAACATCAGGCTTACTATCATGAATTGTTTCACTAAGGTCATTTTTTATAATATTTTAAATCATTATTTTAATATTTTTAAAAAAATCTCAGGAAATATGAATCTTTGATTACAAATTTATAAAATATTTTAAAAATTTTTACTGTTATTATTTTGTCTAATTTCCTTGCATTAATAAAAAATTAAACCTTATAGTTAATATGTGTTAAGTATTCATGTCTTATGATTATTGCTTAA
>NYVP01000083.1 GCA_002684575.1 Verrucomicrobiales bacterium | reverse complement strand
CTTGATAATGAAATGAAAGACTTAGCTGCCGATGGTGCAGATGCTTATTTGAAAGCTGAGGGAATAGCTAAAAAAATTCGTGAAGAAAATCCCATGATCCCAACTGAATCAGTCGATGTTGTAGTATCAAACTGTGTCCTCAATCTCGTTGATAATTCTGCCAAAAAAGAGCTCTTTAAAGAAATATATCGAGTCCTAAAACAGGGAGGAAGAGCGGTCATCTCTGACATTGTTTCAGATGAACCTATCCCTGAATCAATGCAAAAAGATGATGAATTGTGGAGCGGATGTATTTCAGGTGCATTTTTAGAAAACCAATTTTTAGAAGAATTTGAGGAGGCTGGATTTTACGGAGTCAGAGTCCTCAAAATGGATGCATCTCCATGGCAAACCGTTGAGGGAATCGAGTTTCGTAGCATGACTATCGAAGCCTTCAAGCCAGATCAGAAACCGTGTCTAGAACGTAATCAGGCAGTCATCTATAAAGGCCCATTTAAGCAGATCACGGATGACGATGGAAACGTTATGGAAAGAGGAAAGCGTTATGCGGTTTGTGATAAGTTCTATAACATTTACAACCGTAGTCCTTATCAGGGATCTTTTGAATTAGTGGACCCCATAGAAGAGATTCCTCTCGATAAGGCTTCACTCTTTGATTGCTCAATCACTCGAATAAGAGATCCAAAAGAGACCAAAGGGCAAGAATACAAAGTTACCGATTCGGGTTCTGACTGCTGTAGTGGATCGGACTGTTGCTGAGAAAATTATTCAAAGCCTNTTATTGATCCACCGTTCAACAATTTCGAAGAGTCTTTCCTTCTCTTTATCAAAAGCAAGCAGGTGATGACTCTCCTTAAATAAGTGTTTTGTTTTATCTTTNGATTTCAAATTTCCAAAGAATTTGTCAACCTGGTCAGGTCGAGTAAAAACATCTTTTCCCGGATAGAGTATTAGGGCGGGTTTTGTGATTCTTGGAGCAACCTCTTTACTAGAATATACCAAATCCTCGATAGATCCTAATGCNCTTAAAGTATATTTGGGTACAAAATGTGGAGTCTTAGCCATCTGCTCCCAATGATCTGTTTCAGATGTGACTTGNGCATTTTGATTAGAAGCCANACTTTTGATTGATATTTTCATCTTGGGAAAAAGAAACATTGCCAATCTCACAATAAAATTTTTCACNGGTGGCANTTCTCCTGGNAATGCAATTAAAGGAGACGCATAGATNACCCCCATAATGGTTTCCTTAATTGATTCATCTAAGTAAGAATTGCCATGCATTATTATAAGAGAACCCAAACTCTCGCCATAAAGAAATNTCGGAGCATCTCCTGNNTCTTTGTGAACCTTCTTTATAAATGAATTCAGATCTTTATACCAATGTTCAACGCTAGCAATATCACCTACTCTACTTTGATCAGGGTCGTTACCTTGTCCCCTCAATTCATATGCATATAAACTTATATTTTGGTTTGAAAGATACGTTCCTAAATTATTAAAATCTGAAGCTGCTCCACTAAAGCCGTGAATACCAATCAAGACCGCCTTGGAATCAGATTTATTTTTTGGCAACCATTTGGAAAAAGGGAAATTGGCTTTATCGAAACTCTGCCAGGTTGCCTTCGCAGGTTCATTAGATAGAACAAAATTTAATAAATATGACCAAACTAAAAATATAAAAAAAACTTTGCTCAAGTTTGAAATCATAGTCTCATTTTAATTAATACTTTTCAAATATCACTAATAAAATCACCAAACTCCAGACTCATTAAGTTGCTTTTGAGCTGTTCCAGCCCAGTCTCGATTTGCTGTGGGACTTGCAGGACTAGGATGCAAAATACGTGTCACTTTGGGTGAATTGGATGAATCATTAGCAATTGTATTAAGCTTGGATTCTGCAAAAGCACCGACCCCGACCGCCCATTCTGGTTGCAAAATTTCTATCACCTTTGATAAGTGCAAATCACATATTTCATCGAGCTCTTCTCTTTCTTTAGCTGGAAGTTTATCTGGCGTTCGATTCTTTCCAGACTCTTCCATAAATACAAGCGGGCAATAGTTGAGAACAAAATGATCTTTGAAAAAACAATTTGGTTCTCCGAATTTTTCGGCAAACAGTCCCCATAGTCTTCGACCACTAACTTCCGAGCGTTGACAATCAATTCCCTCAACAGGTCTTTTAGGGTGCTCAATTTTGGGTTTACTAACATCACAAGAGATTTTCATCCAATCACGAACAGCAGGAATTTCACCGAAAGGAATGCCCGTCTGAGCCATACCCCATGGTCCGGGATTCATCCCGAGAAAAATAACTTTCTTTTTGGATACGCCGAATCTTTCTAGGTATTGCTCATGGGAATTCCAGGCATATTCCAAAGGGTTATAAACACAGGTAACGGGTTCAGAAAACTTCAAATTGGACACAGATTTACTGAGTTTCTTGGCCGCGTTTTTTATTTCAAAAACTGTACTCATTAAAAAACTTAATAGTACTTCTAGAGATAATACTCAAGATAAAGAAAAGGCCCGGGCAATTTGCCCGGGCCCTCATATGTCTCTGTTAAAATAGTTTAAGATTAATCATTGTAGGCTGTTTCACCATGAGCAGACTGATCAAGACCAAGACTTTCATCGGCCTCACTAACCCTCAAACCGACAGTATGTTTTATAATAAGTAGAATGACGATGGTTACAATAGCCGTAAAGACAATAGTGAATATCGATCCTAATGCCTGAACTCCTAACTGACTTAGCCAGTCATAGCCTTCACCTTCTGTCCCTTGAATAGCTCCAATAGCGACCACAGCCGCCAATAATGTACCTACGAGACCACCAACACCGTGCACACCTACAACATCAAGTGAATCATCGTACCCAAAGATATTCTTAACCTTGATAGAGAAATACCAACAAATCGCTCCTGAAGCGACACCAATAATTAATGCTCCAATCGGACCAGCAACACCTGAAGCCGGTGTGATGGCTGCAAGTCCAGCAATCGCACCAGTGCAAATTCCTAGAACAGTTGGTTTCTTGGTCGTAGCCACATCAATAAGCATCCAGGTTAGAGCCGCAGTAGCCGCCGAAATATGAGTTACGACAATCGACATCGCTCCAGCACCGTTAGCTGCAAGTCCACTACCACCATTAAATCCAAACCAGCCAACCCAAAGCATGCATGTACCAATTAAAGTCATGGCAAGATTATGCGGAGGAGAGGTCTCTTTACGAGGCCCAACCATGATACAAAAGATAAGAGCGGCAACACCGGCCGTAATATGCACAACAATTCCACCAGCTAAATCAATGACACCTTTTTTGTACATCCAACCATCAGAGTCCCAGACCATGTGGCAAATAGGAGCATAGCAAAAAAGCCCCCAAAGTACGGCAAAGAGCATTACAGCTGAAAACTTGACTCTCTCAACAAAGGTACCCACGACTAGGGCTGGGGTAATGATGAAAAATGTCATCTGAAAAGCAAATCCAAGAATCCCGGGAATGTCAGAGCCGCCGGAATCACTTCCATCCAGTCCCTTGCCAAAGATAGCAGATAAATCTCCGATCCATTGCCCAGTNCCTTCCAAAGCAAGTGAATAGCCAGCAACTAGCCAAACAACACTTAGAATACACGCCATTGCAAAGCAATGCATGAGAACGGATAGGACATTTTTTTTGTGAACNAGTCCTCCGTAAAAGAGAGCGAGGCCNGGTAGGGTCATAAAAAGGACCAAGGCNGTTGCCGTCATGATCCATGAGGTATTTGCTGCTCCTACGGCCTGATCGACAGTAGTTTCTTCAGCAAGAGCGAGTGGTGCAGACAGCACCAACAATAGAGTAGCCCAGNAGGGCTTCATTAAGTTCNTCATTTTTAGTAGGTTATAGGTTTAACAGAGTAGGCGCTAAGCACCNAGTTACTAAGATATAAGNAGCATTTTTNATGCCAAGNATGTTAATTTATTAACCTAAATNACTGAAAATCAGTCGGTAATNAAGCTGAGCTTTGCTCTGACAGGGTAATGATCGGATAGATATCTCTTTTCTTTGTTAAAGCGGACGATTTCAGCTGAACTGACTTTGCCCATTTTTGGGAGTATGAAAACATGGTCAATCTTCCCACCGCTGAATGAGCCACCCCTAAAACCATGGAAAGTTTTCACCATTTTTTCATCAGGTTTAACAACACGAAAAGTATCGACCAGATTTAATGGCTCATCTTTGAATATTTTAATCGCTGGGTTATTTTCACTAGCGTTAAAATCACCCATCAGAATAATCGGTTCATTGGATCGTTTCCTTTTGGAAATTCTTTGAATAATTAATTCTGACGCTCCAAGTCGGCTGGGTTGACTACGATGATCATAATGAGCGTTGTATACGTAAAATCCTTTGTCGGTTTTCTTCTCAATGAATCTGGCCCAAGTGCAAATTCGNGGTATCTCATTTCCCCATGACTTNGAGGCGACTTTTTCTGGGGTATNACTAAACCAAAATGTACCGCAATCACTCTTGTCCAAACTAAATCGTTTTTTAAGATACAAGATTGTACAATGTTCNCCTCGACTCTTACCATCATCTCTTCCAACACCATATTCAGAATAACCAGTCGCTACTTTTTTAATATCATCGATCTGATGTCTNAGAGCTTCCTGTAATCCTATCACATCCGGTGATTCAGATTTAACCCATTGTCCAACCATTTCCTTTCTATTCGGCCAAGCATTTTCTCCGTCTTTAGGGTTATCAAAACGAATATTAAATGATAAAGCATCAATCTCAAAAGCGGATACAAATGATTGAAGCGTAAATAAGATGATTACTAATAAAAATTTCTTCATTATTTAAGATTGTTATTAATTATAAAAACTTACCAGGGTTAAGTACGGATTTTGGATCAAGGACATCTTTAAGCCTTTTGTGCAACTCTATAGCTTCTTGATTTAATGCCTCTTCAAACCACTTCTTTTTAGCAATTCCAATTCCATGCTCTCCACTAACAACTCCATCCATACTAATAACTTCTTTAAATAGTCGATCCAAGGCTTCATCTGAACGTATACGGTTATCCTCAATGTGAATGTCCTCTACCATCACATTAACATGAATATTACCATCCCCAGCATGACCAAAACAGGCAATAGGCATATTAATTTCTCTCTGTAAATCTTCACAAAATTTTACTAGATCAACGAGTCTTCCTCGAGGCACAACAATATCCTCATTAAGCTTAGTTAACCCAGTCGCTCTTAAACTATAACTAAAAGCTCTTCGAATTTCCCAAATATCATCACATCCAGATTCGTCCTTCGCAAGGTCGAGGGTCATTGCTCCATTCTCATGAATTAATTCCGAGAGTGCTTCGACTTCTAGACCTATGGACTTTTCTTGACCATCGAGCTCAACAAGAAGAAAGGCATTTCCCTCTGGAATCATATCAGATCCAACATGATTACGGGCTGCTTCTAGTGTAAACCTGTCAGCAATCTCAAGGGCAGCGGGTAAATAGCCTGCTCCAAGAATTTTTTGTACGACTGTCGCTGCCTCCGAAAAACTTGCAAAAGTACATGAAATCATAGCTCTTGAAGGAGGGTTTGGTATGATGCGGCAGGTAATTTCTGTCACTATCCCAAGCAGACCTTCTGATCCAACAAACATTCCAATCAAATCAAAGCCCGTTTTATTTTTATGACATCGACCACCCAAACGAACAACAGAACCGTCTGACAAAACCACCTCCAGGCCTAAAACATAATGTCTCGTTACTCCGTATTTAAGACATCGAGGTCCACCGGCATTGGTTGCAACATTCCCTCCAAGACTACACTCCTTAAGGCTGGCGGGGTCAGGTGGATAAAAGTATCCCAACTCTTTGACTCTTTCCTGTAAATCGCCAGTTATCACACCAGGCTCAGCGACGGCAATACCATCCTCAGGATTAATTTCTTTAATTTGATTCATTCTCGCAACCGAAAGAACAATTCCCCCGTGGATTGGAACCGCACCCCCAACATATCCGACTCCAGCACCGCGTGTAGTAACCGGTACTTTATTCTCATGAGCAAATCTCATCACCCGTACCACGTCTTCGGTAGACTCCGCAAAAACAACCACATCAGGAGAATGGCTGACTAGCCATTTATCGACGCTATGAACTTCAATATCAGGTTGAGAGGTGGAAACTTTATTCTCACCTATTAAATCTTTTAATGATTGAGCTAAATCGAGTTGACCCATGAATATAGTTTAGGAACAAAGATTATAATGCCTACGATGAGAGCTGCAATCGCCGTTATGAGTACTGAGCCGGCAGCCAAGTCTTTGGCATTACCTATCCCATCATGTTTATCAGGATGAATTGCATCAGCCATTTTTTCAAGAGCTGTATTGAAAGCTTCTGCAGCTATCACGAGTGCAGAGCAAAAAATAATCATGATCCATTCTGAGTTGGAAATTTGAAACAGAAACCCCATCACGATCGCGCAAAACATCAAGAGAAGGTGAATGACTGCATTTCTTTGACTTGAAAAAAGTAATTTAAGCCCTTGGAGAGCATGGCCAAAAGATTTGATCAATCTTTTGATTTCATTCGCCATATTAACAAGGAGTTAGCCTATTTACTGTACCAAATCAATTTCTCTGATCGGGTCAGTTTCGGCATCATAATTAACATCAGAAAGACCAAATCCAAAAAGTTTTAGAAAATCGCTTTGGTAACCTTCAAAATCTGATATTTCTGATAGGTTGTTGGTGCTTATTTTTTGCCATGTATCCGCAACACTTTGTTGGATATCCTCCCGCATTTCCCAATCATCGATTCTTATGCGGCCATCGCTATCTAGCTGAGGTTCCTCAGTCAATCTATCAGAAAAAAGGCGATAGATTTGCTCGATACAATCCTCATGAATACCCTCTTCCTTCATTTTTTTGAAAAGGACACTGATATATAAAGGAACAACAGGAATCGCAGAACTTGCTTGAGTCACTACAGCTTTGTTGACTGAAACAAACGCCCGCCCTCCATCATCAGCTATCTTTTGATTGATTCTTTGACAGCTCTCTTCCAAATGAATTTTTGCCTGCCCAATTGTTCCATCCTTATAAACTGACCATGTGAGTTCAGGACCAATATAAGAATAAGCTATGGTAGTTACCGAAGGGGCTAAAACATCGGCTTCACCTAATGCATCCATCCACAACTCCCAGTCCTCTCCTCCCATTACCTTAACAGTTTGATTAATCTCTTCATCAGTCGCCGGCTCGATCGTGATCTCTTCCACTTCGGCTTTGTCAGTATTAACAGTTTTTTGAGTATAAGTTTGTCCTATAGGTTTTAGGCAGGACTTATAAATATCTCCTGATTTAGGGTCTTGCCTTCTAGGAGATGCCAGCGAGTAAATCACACAATCCACCTGGCCCATATGATTTTTAATTTCTTTAATGGTTTTATTTTTTATCTCATCAGAAAAAGCATCTCCGTTAATACTCTTTGCATAGAGGCCTTTATCCTTTGCCATTTTTTCAAAGGCCGCACTGTTATACCAGCCAGGACTAGCGGACTTTCTCTCGTTAGCAGGTCTTTCAAAAAAGACTCCTAGGGTGTCGGCCTCGCCAGCAAATGCAGGAACGATTCGAGAAGCCAAGCCATAGCCNGNNGNGCCAGAACCAATAACTAAAACTTTTTTTGGTGAATGTTTTAATNGCGATNGTTGCTTTACGTATTCGACCTGCTGTCGGACATGAGATTCACAACCATCAGGGTGAGCGGTTGTACAAATAAAACCTCTAATTTTTGGAGTAATAATCATAATCGAAATCCCATCATCATTAGTGCAATAATGGGATCATTCCAAGCCTTTGTTGANTAAGGTTTGTCCTGGCCGCGGATTANGCGGCCAGGACACTTTTATTTAGGAAAGTACCCTCATAAGCCGGATTCTGTATCCTAACCAGCCAAAGACCAGTTAGGTGACAGCCATTTATCTTCCTGTAAACAGGAGCTGGGCGAACCATGCTGCGACTATTACCCGGGATCATCTCGTTAGAGGCCGGGCAGGCAACCCGTTTTCCCTGTTNTGTCTTGCACCGCACGGGGTTTGTCATGCCCCCTCAGTTACCCTTGGGGCGGTGAGCTCTTAACTCGCCATTTCACCCTTACCTAATTTAGCTAATGCCAAAAGAGGCGGTATATTTTCTGCGACACTTTCCGTAAGCTGAGGCTTTNNCCATCAACTTCCCGCATTTTCATGCGGCGATGCTGCCTTGAGGTGTCCGGACTTTCCTCTCAACGATATTATGTCATTGAGCGACTGTCTCAGGTACTTCAAGATTCAAATATCATAGATTATTAAAAATCTTCAAATAATCATTTATCCTCATTCTCAAACCAAACCACCTTATCATTAATCGGAGATCTTGAGCTTTTNGGCCATTCTTGCCCTTCTTTGAGCCAACCGAGATAAAATAAGCCCAAACAGTGGTCCTGAAGATCTAAGTTTAAAAATGTTCTCATGCCCTCAGAATCTAAAATAGGCGGTGANGACCAGAAAGCACCNAAGCCGGCCGCTGCCGCNGTAAGATGCATGTTTTGAACGGCACAAGCGACCGCTTCAATTTCTTCAATTTCAGGAATTTTAGGNTTNGCCCCTCTCTTCATACAAATCGCAATTACTAGTGGAGCTAGANTTGGGTTCTGACCTAATTTTTCAAATTTATCCTCGCGGTACGAATCTTTTGGAGTCAGCTCACTATAAAGAGACTGTAATTTTTTTCCAAGAANAACACGGTTTTCGCCAGAGAAAATNGTAAACCTCCATGGCTCGGTGAATCCATGAGTAGGCGCCCAGTTAGCATTTTCTAGTAACTCATTAATTAATTCTTNGGGTACCTCTAGATCAGGATCCATTAGCGCAGGCTTTACAGTTCTGCGATGTCTTATAATTTCAGTAATAGGAAATTTTTGTGGCATTTTTTATGAGATAGAAATCGTATTTTAAGATCGTTTAATATTGAGGCGAAAATATTGGGGTCCAATATTTGAGATTGGGTCTTTNGTAATTACTGTAATCTCTTTTTNCGCATCATCCACAGCATTTAAAATATAAGGAACCGTTATAGAATTTGCATCGGACCAGAGTTTTAAATCTCTACTAAACTCCAGGACGATATCAATATCAGGAGCATCCAAGTTAGAACTATATGTAAATGTTAAGTAAGTTTCTCCTTCAACATCAACTAGATTTGCAAAGTAATTAGGCTCTTTAGATAAAGGGTCGGAGGAAAGAGCATACTCGACAATATTAGTTAATCCATCCATNTCCGGATCCTCAAATGCACCCGANATATTTGAATCAAGNGCAGAAGAATTACTAAAATTTTTCCATACCCAACCGAAAAAATGATCTGAATCATTTCCAGGTGACCCGCCCATATCTCTACTCGGTCTCCAGCCCTTCTCGCTTGAGAGCGCCAGACTTTGATCTTTAATCATCATGGGTGTTAAAGAGTATCCATTTCCATCAGTCATATCATACCATTCACCAGANTATATAAAGTCTAATACACTCGCTCCGCTAGGATCACGCAAGACAAAACGTTCTGAACTGTTGCTAAGATTACCATCGTATTCGCCAACGATTTTCGGAATAGAGCCATGTCTTTCACGAAATGCTTTTAATCTATTAACCACGAGAACTTTTTGCCCCGGGCCCAGAATATAATTCCCGAATTTATGCCTGACTGCACCTAGCAGTTCATAGCCTTCTAAGTTATGAGGCTNNNNACTAATATTAGTAAATTCTATAAATTCAAAATCATCATTATCAATTAAACCTGCAANCTTTTCTTCGTCCGAGGAATCCATAGGATTGAACATGAGTTCAGAAATTCGAATGGGAGAATCAGAGAGTTCAATCTTAGGTAATCCAGGCGTACCTCCAGAAAATGAACTCGGACTCCAGTGAGATTTTTTCTTCCATTGATGCAGTCCTGCNAAATCATTTATAACTTCTAANGATGCACCNTGACCATCAGATTCTTCATACCAAGANGACTTGTATCTAAATTCTTGTATGAGGCCGCCAGTATTAGTTTCAAGACGAATCGTTTCACCTGAATCACTCAGTTTACCATCTGCAAAAGTTCCAATGAGTGCATCTACAGAACCATAACGATAACTGAAAGCNTCAGCATTTGANGCAACGACCAAGTATTTCCCAGGATCTAATCGGTAATCATTAAAATTGAAAGTGAGGGCCCCTAATAAACGAAATCCATTCATCTGGATTGTTTCATTACCAACATTTCTNAGCTCAATAAATTCAAANGCATCTCTATCCTTAAANCCNGCNTCAATTTCTNAATCATTNNATTTCCGAGGATTATAATGAATTTCTGAAATTCTAATCATCGGCAATTTATCNTCTATACNTCCTGGTGATCCNCCNAGNAANTGACTAGGGCGCCANTTACCTGGATNACTTAATNAGTCNTTGTTAACAGNATCTTCNNCTNTCACTAATGANCTTCCNCCTCCAGCCGATTNAGCATACCAATTATTATTATAA
>NYVP01000082.1 GCA_002684575.1 Verrucomicrobiales bacterium | reverse complement strand
CTCTGGAAACCTGATTGGGGGAAATTCCTGAATAGTGAGTCGAATCATTTCCTTTTCTTTTTCTTTTTTTGAATGCCTCAATCTCTTTATTCAATCGACAGTGGTTTCCAGTCAATAATTTAAACATTGTCGCCCCAAAGCTGTAAATATCCCAACGTTGTCCATTGCCATTAAAAAGAAAACTTTCTCCGTTAAGCTGATTAGGGTGGGAAAAAAATAATGAATCATTTAGATCAATTTGCTCATTTCCGCCCAAGTATCCTTGAGCAAAATCTGTGAGCACTGGGCTTGGATCAATGCCTTCATCAAAAAGAATATTGCTTGGTTTAAGATTGCAATGATAAAGATCTTTTGAGTGAAGAGTTTTTAATGACTCAGCAACTTTTAATGCTATTAGCCAAGAATCTTCATAACTAATTTTCTTTGATAAGGCATTAAGGGATCTGGTTTTGAGTTTAGTGATTCCTTTGTACGATGTAATGGCTTCAGAATACAATTTGTAGGTTATGAAAGGTGTATCACCAGAAATGTTGAAATCATAAATCTTAGCAATTCCAGGGACGTCATTAGATTTGAATATTTTTACTAAAGCATCAGATAGAATATCTGTATTTATTGCATCTTTTCTGAGGCATTTTATAACGAGAGGGCCTTTGCCTCGATATTCAGCAAGCCAGACTTCTCCAGTGGATCCTTGACCAATGGATTCAAGCAGTTCGTAATTTGGAATAGTGGGTTTTCTCAAATTTAAGCGAAGTCGTTTAAATGTTGTATTTTAAGCTTTTGTCGAAAGTTCTCAACCTAGGTATGGAAAAACTAAATTAAGTTTTGTTAAGGTCTCCTAGAATTCGCTATTTATATACTGATTCTAATTAATTTATATGTTCTGTTATTGAAATAATGGAAATTATAATGATAAAGGAATGGTATAATTTTTTTTTTGATTAATTATAAAAAAATATGGCTCAAACATTAAAAAATCACGTCGCCTTAATTACTGGCAGTACAACTGGATTAGGATATGGAATAGCAAAAGTTCTAGGACTAGCGGGTGCTAAAGTTGTAATGAATTATTACAATGATGAAGAAAGGGCCAATAGAGCATTTTCCGAATTCCAGGCTTTAGGATGTGAGGGAATTTTAGTACGAGGAAATGCAATAGACGAAAATTCTGTCCAAAAAATTGTTGAAGAAGGAGAGTCAAAGTTTGGTGAAATTGATATAGTTGTACCAAATGCTACTCCTGACCAACCTCTAAAACCTATTGAAGAGTATGATTGGGAGTTTTATCAGCAAATGATCAACTTTTTTGTAAAAAGTCCCTATCTTTTAACTAGAGCAACTGTTGGTAAAATGAAACAAAAGCAATGGGGCAGAATTATAAATATTTCTAGTGAAGTTTACCAATTATCTGTAAGCCCGTTTAGTGCATATGTATCAGCAAAAGGTGGTCAAATAGGTTGGACGCGAAGTATGTCAAAGGAGTTAGCGCCGTTTGGTATAACAGTTAATACCGTCAACCCTGGTTGGATTCCTACCGAGCGTCATAATGATGATCCACAAGAAGATAAAGATGCTTATCTTGAACAGATACCTGCAGGAAGGTGGGGAGTTCCGGAAGATGTTGGTGAGGCTGTAGCTTATTTTGCTTCTGAGGAAGCCAGTTTTATAACTGGTCAGACAATCTGTGTTAATGGAGGTAATTCACCTTGGTGATTAGTTGCCACTAACTGGTTTTTTGGAAAAAATTCTCTTTATGCTGGATGCTCCATGTTGATCTAGCAGGACACCAACAAAGATGACGCCTCCAGTAATAGCATCACTTAAAGGTGTGGGGTATCCGAATAGATTGACCATATTCCTTAGAACGATAAGAATGGCTGTTCCAATAAGAATTCCGATGATTGAACCTTCACCTCCTCTTAAGCTACATCCACCTAAGACAGCAGCAGCAATAGCATAGAGTTCAAAAAATGCCCCATGTGTGGCTGGTTGAACTGAGCCTGTATAAATACAAAAGGGGATAGCCGCAAATGCAGTACAGAAGCCAGCGATAACATATGCAAATGCAATTACGATATTAGTGTTTATACCAGAATATTTTGTTGCCAATTCATTCCTGCCTGCAGCGAAAATGTATCGTCCAAAAACAGACTTATGGAGTAAGACACCAAAAAATATTGCAAAACATAGCAGATAAATGAAAGACATAGGAATACTGTGAAGAAATCCGCTCCCATTACCGTTTGATAGAACATCAGACAGGCTTCCTTCACCAAGGAATCTTAAGAACTCAAGGTTTTGTGATGAATCACTGATATTTATTGATGTGTCGTCTGCCGAAAATCTAGCGAGTCCTCGGTAGGATAAAAGACCACATAACGTAACAATGAAGGCTTGCAACTTTAATTTCCCCACAAGAAGGCCTTGGAAAACCCCGATTGCTGTACCGATTAATAAAGTAAAAAGAACCGCAGCAAGCCATGGAATTTCGGGGATGATTTTGGCAAGAAATGAATCAGGTCTTGTTTCAGGGGGGGTTACAAAATAAAGAAACACAACGCCTAGCAACGCCATGAGTGAACCTACAGATAGGTCAATTCCTGCAGTGATAATCACAATGCCTACACCGATACTAAATATACCGTAAATCCCTATCTCTCTACTTATGTTTTTTAAGTTGTCAGCAGAGAGAAATTTACTCTCAAATAGTGCTTGTACGCCACTCTCTCGAGTTCCCCAAGATGTGATGACAATCAATGCAATTAAGAGGCCAAGCATTCCAAGCTCTCTTCTGTTATTGTTAATGAAACCTAACTTTGAATTGTTCATTGTTAATTAATTCATGATTCCGAGGAGCCGCCAACTGCAAGGTGCATAATGTTTTCTTCGGTGAATTCATTTCGGCCTAATATGCCAGTAATTTTACCTTCATGCATGACAGCAATTCTGTCACTAATTCCTATGACCTCTTCCATATCACTGGAAATCATCAGAATGGCAACTCCTTTGTCAGCAAGTTGTCTCATAAGTTTATATATTTCTGCTTTTGCACCAACATCGATCCCTCTAGTAGGTTCGTCAAAAATTAACAATTTAGGATTCATTGATAACCATTTTCCCAAGACAACTTTTTGCTGATTACCTCCACTTAAATTGATTACTGGGGTTTCAGCAGATGGTGTTTTTATGTTCAGTTTTTCAATTTGCTGATTGGCTGTTATTTTTTCAGATTCATTATTTATGATTCCTAGTCCATTTGAATGTTTTTCCAATGAAGCAAGAGACACATTCATGCTTACATCAAATTGAGTTATTAAGCCCGTACGTTTTCTGTCCTCTGGCGCCAGGTAGATGCCCGAGTTGATGGAGGCTTTGGCTGATCCGCGTTTGATTTCTTTACCATCTATGTATACTGATCCGCCTAGGTTAGGATCAACTCCAAAAATTGTTTGAGCGACTTCAGATCTTCCAGCACCTACAAGTCCAGCCATCCCAAGAATTTCTCCAGATGAAATTTTAAAACTTACTTTATTATTAGGGTATGTGCTTGTTATTATGTCTTTGGTTTCAAATCCCTTTGATTGATCTATTTTTGATCCATTTGTGTTTGTTGTTCTCTCTAACTCTCGACCAACCATGAGGCTTACCATCCTATTATGGGTGATTTCGTCTTTGGCCAGAACTCCTGCATTCTCGCCGTCTCGTAATGCTACAACTCTATCAGCACATGCGCTTACTTCACCAAGTCTGTGTGAAATATAAATTATAGAAATCCCTTTATCTCGTAGATCTGAAATTACATTTAGCAATTTGTCGGTTTCAGAGAGTGTGAGGCTGGATGTTGGCTCATCCATTATAATTATTTTAGCTTCCTTTGACAGGGCTTTTGCGATTTCAACTAATTGTTGTTGGCCAATTGAAAGTTTGGCAACTGGTGTGTCAGGTGATATGTCCAGCCCCAAGACCTTGAGAAAAGGATTGGTTTTTTCAGCGATAATATTTTTTTGTATGATGCCTAATTTTCGAGGTTCTCTTCCTAAATAAACATTAGCACTCACATCAAGGTTGTCTAAAATATTGAGCTCTTGATGAACAAAACCTATTCCCAGTGAATCTGCCTGTGAGACAGACTTAATCGTAACGATTTTATCGTTTACTTTAATTTCACCAGAATCTGGCTGATGAACTCCACCAAGTATGTTCATCAAGGTGGATTTACCAGCACCGTTCTCACCGATTAAAGCAACAACTTCTCCTTTTGATATATCAAAGTCTACTGAAGTAAGAGCTTTAACCCCAGGGAAAGTTTTGTTAACCCCTCTCATGCTAAGTGCGAAGGAGGGTTTCTCTAATTCAGTTTTCAAGAAATTTTAACGGGATGGAAATTACGAAATAGAATTTAACCTCCTTTTTTCCATTCTTGGCATTTCTTCAAATAAGCCGCACCTTCACCTTTTCTAATCATTTTTGTAGCAATAAACTTTTGTTTGGTATCTGGAATTTCTAAATCCTGGGGAGTTTTGTTGTCGATGATGATTGAGCGAAGAGCTTTAATAGCTTGATAGCCAAATTCATATGGCTGTTGAACTACTGTTCCATGAATTTCACCTGTATCGATTGCTTTAAGGGTTTCAACTTCTTCATCAAAGGCAATGATTTTTACTTTGCCTGCAACTCCCTTGTCCTTAACGGCCTTAAGGCAAGCTGGTGCGTTGTATGCCCATAGACCAACCATGCCTGCCAAATCAGGATACTTTGTTAATGTGTCCTCAGCGTTCCTTCTAGCTTTACCAATGTTTGCTTCGTCTGTTCTTAGATCAAGTATTTCAATATTTGTTCCAGCAACAGCTTCTTTAAGACCTTGATATCTTTCTACAGCATTTGCTTGATCTCCAACACCAACAAAGGCCATCACCTTACCTCCATTAGGTAATGCCTCCTTTAGAAGCTCACCTGCCTGGCGTCCAGCTTCCACATTATTAGTGCCCAAGTAAAATAAACGATCTGATTCAGGGGCATCACTATCAACCGTTATGATTTGCGACTTTTTTGCCCAATCATTTATCATTTGTTGTTGGCCTGTTGGATTAGGTGGGCTAATAGCGATACCCTTAAATCCTCTGACAAGAAGAGCATCACAAACTTCTCTTTGCTTAGCCGCAGTTCCATCACCCATTTTGAATTCAATTTCGATGTCATCATGCTCGGATGCAGCTTTCTCAGCCCCTGCTTTGCCGTAGGACCAAAAATCTGCGGTAGCGTTAGTGACAAAAGCTAGTTTAATTTTTTTAATACCGCTGTCGTTTGAATCAGTGTTTCCGGAATTTCCGTTGTTATTATTTCCTCCACAGGATATTAGAAAAGTGATCCATGCTAAGAGTGATGATTTTAAGATGGTTTCAGTAACTTTGAGTTTCATTAATGATGGTAATTTGGGTTTGAAATTCGTATTTATTATTAAGTTTAAGCAAAATAAAATTATTTAGAATTCTTTTTTCTGTGTTTGTTGAACTCTTTTATAGTGTGCTTTGAAGCCATTATTAAGCTCTACAATCTCCATTTGGTTTACTTCATTGAGTTTGCTCAAAGGAAAAACATAGAGTTTTTGGCCAACTAGCATTCTTATATGCTTACCGCCTGAATCGAAAGCAATCAATTTTGCTTCTATTATTTTTCCTTAGTCGTTAGTTCACTCTCTGTGGTCAGATACTGCAANATAAGTTATCTTCTTTGGAGTGTTTTTAAAGTCCGAGGGTTAGGCCCTATTATTGATGTTCCTCCAAATTTCCCAGATCCGGAAATTGTTTTGTTGTTGGGTTTTAATTGAGCGTTTGATTCTGTTTGCGAAATAATAAAAACAAAATGATAAAGAAATAAAAAAAGGTAGTTTTCGATAATATTTTACAAAATTCATGAATTTAAGAATTAAGTATCGATTTCGCCACTTCTTTTGCAATGATGGTGGCCCCCTTGCCATTTGGGTGAACCTTGTCGGGTATTAAATCATGCTTTTTATGGAATGGAGTATTTAAATCAATGATCTTACATTTTGTCTGCTTAGAGATTTTCTTCAAAGTCGGTATTATTTTCTCATTTACAATCTCATCTGTTATTCCCCAACGGGTCTGAACTACTGGTACTGGAAGGCATATGTAAATTTTCGGTTTGCTGTTCAAGTTTGAGAACATCGATATCATCGATTTGTAGTCATCCAAATAATCATCCCCATATTTCCAGTTCTGTGGTTTTGTATCATTAGTACCTAATTTTATTACAACTATATTTGGATTAAATTCTAGTGCTGCTTTAAATTCCCGTTGCTTCCAATATGGTTTGTCACCTTTTTTTAACATTGTGGAACCGCTATTACCAAAATTCTTAATTTCATATTTNTTTCCAAGTATTTTACCAAGTTGAACAGGGTAATTCATATTCTTCCTATCTTTAATACCTGCTCCGTAAGTGATACTATCACCAACGCAGGCAACTTTAATGGTTTCCGCAAAAGAGTAGTTAATAAGAAAAATTATTACAGAGAGACAGATTTTAAAGGGTTTCATATCTTATAAATGTTTATTTTAACCAAAGGCTTTTCTAAGCAATGATAAACTTTTCTTGCATCCACTAACAGGATCTTCTTTGCCTTCGAATTCTAAAGATATCCATCCTTTGTAATGTGCATCTTGCATAATTTTGGATATTTTCTTGTAATCGAGATCAAGGGTGTACCACCTTCCACCGCCGTAATAGGTTTTTGCCTGAAGTAGGACTGTTTTTGCTGAAAGCTTTGAAAGCCTTTCATATGGATCTTCAAGAAAATTTCCAGTATCGAGTGTAACTTTTAGCCATGGAGAATCGATAGCATCAACAATTCTTAAAACGCCCTCAGGAGTCAAACCAAGTCCCCAATGGTTTTCTAGTCCTAGAACAATTCCTGCCTTTTCAGCTTCACCAACAAGTTTTCCTATTGAATCTATAACCCATTCATATCCCTCTTCTTCAGTATAGCCATCCAAAACAGGTTCAATTCCACGGTTTTCCATTAGGTGGTCAAAGCTTTTTGATGTGTTCCACCTCCCAGTGTTGATTCTTATTGTTGGAATACCTAACTCATATGCTTGTTTGATATAAAAAATTGTTTGTTCAACATTGTGCCTTCTTTTTCTTGGATCAGGGTCGACAAAATCCTGATGGGTTGAAAATCCCATTAAGTCCAATCCATTTAAAAATGCATGTTTCTTAATCTTTTGTAGGTAGGAAGGAGAGAAATCCTCCATTTGTACTTGCAGGATTTCTACTCCGTCAAAACCTTGATTAGCAGCAATATCTAAACATTTTTCAATTGGACGAAATTCTTTTCTCCTAAATCCCCAATAAGAATAGGTAGATACTCCTATAGAGTTGCAAAATTTTGCCCCTTTTGCATCTTGAGATTTACTATAAGGACTGCTTGATGATAAAACAGCTGATCCAAATGTTGCTGATTTCAAGAAATTTCTGCGAGAAGTAAAAATCTTATTCATTTTAACAATATAGGTTCCCAAAATGCCACATGTCTCGTTTAAAAAGTATAAAATTACTTATTTTGTGTTAATATTAACTACATAAACGGCCTATATACATTTATAACTGTGTTTACATAAATAACGAATGAAAGTGAACCGCTACTTTTCACACATTGAATACACTTTTGATTAAAAATTATGTTAGCTGAAACTGCATCCAATTTATCACTTTTTTTTGGGCGATTTCATGCAGTCGTACTTCATTGCCCAATAGGATTCATTGTAGCATTGTTGTTGTTGGAAATTTATATTTTTTTTAAGCCCAGCAAAGAACTAATAAAGTTAACCAAATATTTATTAGTTGCGTGCGCTTTGAGCACTGCACTGGCAGCCTATCTTGGTATACTTCTAGCCAGAGATGGAGGATATGACACAAACACTCTTGAATTACATAGATGGACGGGGATATCTGTGGGAGTACTTACGATTACTGCAAATCTTACACACATAAAAATTTTTAGAGAAAGCGGTAAGTTTATATTTCGATCAGCCTACAAATTTAATCTAGTAGCTCTAGTTTCAATCATGACATTTGCAGGACACTACGGTGGAAACCTTACTCATGGTTCTCAGTACTTGATTGAATACGCACCTGAAACAATTAAAAAATTCATTTCGGAAAAAAACACCAAAACACCTGAGGTTGAAGATTCAAAAACAACAATTGCAGGAAATACCCCTGACGAAATTTTTATTAGAGATATTAAACCAATCTTCAAAAACAAATGCGAAAAATGTCACAATGGTGACAAAATGAAGGGGGATTACAGGCTCGATGACTTAGAAAATACATTAATTGCTGGAGAAAGTGAAGAGGATCCAATAGTTCCTGGTTACCCATTTGATAGTAATTTGATACGTTTGATATTCCTTGACCCTGAGGATGAGGAGGCTATGCCACCTAGTGGTAAGGCCTCCCTAACAAATGAAGAGCTAGTCAAAATCACGCAGTGGGTCAGAGATCCATCCAATTTTGTAGGTTTTGAGATAGCTAAGGATGATTTTTAAATAAAAAATATTCACACCTTTGAACGTAAAATTTTAGTATTAACATGTGTTTTCAAGCATCCAAACTAAGTAAATGGCAACACTTAATAGTAATTGCATCAATTTATAGTTCCATGAATTCTTCATTGAATAACACTAAAATTTATTGGCTGATAGGTTATTAAATATCTAGTGAGATTTCACCTGATTAAAGAATCAAAATTGAATTTACAAAATATTTATCATCCAATTTTCGAAAATGAGGATCAAGTGCCCAGAATGTGAAACTTTTCTTGATGTTCCTGATGATCAAATTAACAAAAAGGGACGTTGTCTTTCGTGTGGTAAAAAGTTCCTAATTGAACGTTCATTACTTGATAATTTGTCAGTAAATGCAACTGACAGTGATAATATTTCAAAAAAACTTCAAAGTTCTAATGAAGAATTGGTAGAGACTCGTTTTAACTTTGTTTTAGATAAAACCATTTTTGCTCTTCTCTTTAGCTCATTAGGTATTCTTCTTGGTCTGATTTTAGGATTTTACATTGGCAGTTCAATCGGAGGTAATAAATACAGAGATTTTGATGGAATTATGAACTCTTCAAATAATCCTATAATTAACTCAAATGGAGATACTGCAGACCCATTTGGTATAGATTATGATTAAAACTTTTAACCACAATAATACGTACTTTATAGTAATATTTTAGAATTATAAATTGATGATATTGATTATTAGACAATTTATTTTGATACTCTCAGCCTTTACTCTTGTTGCTTGTCAGCCAGGTGATGAACGTGTTGAAATTACGCAAACCCGTGAACTAGGTGATTTTAAACCCAAACCAAAATTAAATTTAAGCTTTAGGGACAGAGTGGGCATCGAGGAAAAGAAAACCGAAACTTCCTCTATGAATTCAGTTTCCTTTTTCGTAAAATTGACAGGTCCAAAAGCAACTGTGGATGCAGAAATGGATAATTTTGATTCATTCTGTAAAAGTCTCAAAATTGGCGAAGGGAATCCACCGTTTGAATGGGTAAAACCCGAAACATGGAATGAAGAGGAGCAATCCACTATGAGAGTAGCAAATTTCAGCTTCGGTGAAAATTTAGAAGGCGAATGCTATTTTACAGTATTACCGGGTGGCGGTGGCGGATTAGTTGCAAATGTCAATAGGTGGCGCAAACAAATGAATCTTGCTGATCTATCTAAGGAGGAGGTCGATTCATTAGCCAACAGAGAATTTTTATTTGGGCAAGGTAAGTATATTGAACTTGAGGGAGATTTTAAATCTGTAGGATCAACCGAAGTGCGTAAAAATTACAAATTGGCTGGCATCATACTTTCTGAGCTCCCAATGAACTTTGAGAAATAATTCTATGGCCAACCCAAACGTTCGAAAAAATAATAAATCTTTTTTCATAAAAGTTTATAACTTTTTTTCAGGCTATCTTCTTGCTATCATATTATTAAGCCTACTCCTAGTGCTTACATATTTTGGGACCATGGCACAGGTTGAAATGGGCCTATATGAAGCATCAGAGAAATATTTTGAGTCTTTATTCTTAATTCAATACATTGGCCCTGTCCCCATAATTCTACCTGGTGTATATTTAGTGAGCGCATTGCTGTTCTTAAATCTATTTCTTGGGGGATTAGTCAGAGCCAAGAAAAATTGGAGACGTCCAGGAATGGTTATTGCCCACTTTGGAATTATATACATTTTGTTCGCAGGGTTTGTTGCCTTTCATTACACTCGCGAAGGCAACATGGTTTTATACGAAGGGGATAGATCGGATGAAATTTATAATCTTACAGATTGGAGTATAGAAATATCAAAATACAACGATGAGGGTGAGCCGACAATCACCTACGTTGTAGGCCCTGATGACCTGGATGGGTTATGGAAAAGGGGAACAAAGAGAACTTTTTATAATTCAAAAATACCCTTTGAAATAAGGGTATCAGGTTATGCAAGAAATATCACTAACGGTAAAGGAGAATTACTTGGTTTGTTAAAAGCAAAAGCAGCCCAAGAAAAAGGGATTCGAGTTGTTGAGGGTTTTGGCGTCGTGCCTGTCGATACACACAAAAGCATGGAGTTTAATTTGCCGGCCGCTTACTTCGATATTTTTGACAAGAGTGGGAAAAAATTGAAAGAGGGATTAATTTTAGGTTCAGGTCCATTCGCGCCCAAGCCTTTCACTATTGAATTAAATGATTCTACATGGTCTATTGATCTAACACGTGAGAAGTTTGCCCTCCCTTTTGGTATCGAACTCACTAAATTTCAAAAAGAAGATCATCCGGGTACCGCCAGAGCCAGAGAGTATTCCAGTGATGTCATAAAAATCGAAAATGGGGAGGTTGCTGGAGATCGTATAATTAGTATGAACCAACCCATGAGAGATCAAGGTTATACGCTTTATCAGGCAAGTTGGGGGCCTGAAGGAGCCAAGCCTGGTGATCCTCTTTATACCTCACTTGCCGTTTCCTACAACCCTGCCGATCAATGGCCAAAGTACGGTACTTATGTAATCTCAATTGGTATGACGATACATTTTGTACAACGTTTAATGTCATATCTAAGGAGAAGCGCACGCTCAAGAAAGAAGGTCAATAAAGAAAATAAAGGTTCTAATAATAGGGAAGGTATAAACGAAGTGTATGAAAAAATTTAATTATATATTGAAAAATTTTCTTTTAATATTTCTGTTTTCTCTAGTCGTTGAGAAAGCCAAGTCAATTGATTCATACAGCCCTTGGGACAAAGAAATAGTCTCCCTTTTTAAGGCAATGCCTGTGCAAGAAGATGGCAGATTAAAGCCTATGCAAACGGTAGCAATGTATAAACTATTGAGAATAAACAACTCCAAGCGTCTCAGTTTTTCTTTAGGTGATGAAAAAATAAAAGTGTCTGCTACTGAGTGGCTTTTAGATTGTTTGTTCCGACCTCAACTTGCCAAAAGAATGCCAATCTTCAAAGTTAACAATCCTGCAGTTGTTGAAGCCATAGGGGTCAAGGCGCACTCTTCGCCAAGAGAGAGGTATTCATACAACGAAATAGCTATGGTTCCTGATGCTATGAAAACTCTCTCTGAAATGACCAATAGGCTTGGACAAATGATGGACGATCCAGACCAAGAAGAATCAAGCAAGCAGGAGAGAAGAGATCCAGTAAATGCCGGTTTATTGGCTTTGAAATCGGCAGTCAACGAGTTTGAGTGGATCACTAATGCCCTCAATTTTGCGAGGGATGGAATGGACCTTGATTTGAATCAGATCTCCAACGAATTTAATGAATCAACTAACGGCAAGACCCGGGTGAGTTACTTTGTTGAACAGTTTGATAAAATTATTGAAATCGCAAGAGGTCCCAACGGAAAAGATTTTATTGACCAGATATCTACTTCTTTTCAAATACTCGACATGAACACTAGAACTGCTGGGAAAAAAGATTTTGTCAGTATGATCAGCCTAGCCATGTTTCCCCCTATTGACATGAATGATGAAGAGTGGGTCAAGCCAGGGTATTTCATTGACCAGTTAACATTCAGATCAAATGAATTAACACCTAAAGAAAGAAAGGATTTTTCGTCTTGGGCAATTCCTTATTTGATATCACTTGAACAACTGTCGAGAAACGCAAGCAAGCCAGATCTCTTCAAAGGTGAACTCCAAAAGTTGAGCGATAAAGTGATAAACATAGCGACTGATCGAGGAGAGTATAAAAACATAAAGCTTGAATTATTTAGTAACGAAAAAAATCTTTTTCATTGGGCACTGCCTTTTTATGTCATGGCATTTTTGCTTCTTGCGTTTTCTTGGCTTTCCCCAGGGAGTCGCTTATCAAAAATTCTTGTCAGTATTGTCTGGCTAATGACCCTTTTTGCAACTGCTGCTCTTGTTGCTGGAATTTGTTTAAGAAGTGTGATGTTAAGCAGGCCCCCAATATCAACTCTATATGAAACAATTCCATTTATAACAGCAGTTGCCGTCATATTATGTCTATTGATTGAATTCTTTGACCGCAAAGGGATTGCCTTGGCCAGCTCAGTTGTAGTAGGTATAATAGGAATTTTTCTTGCATGGAAATTTGAAATTAAGGAACAAAGAGACACTCTTAAGGTTCTTGAGGCTGTATTGCGATCAAACTTTTGGCTTGCGACACATGTCATTACAATAAATATTGGTTATGCCGCAGCGATACTCGCCGGGCTGATTGCTCACATTTTTATCGTTTCCAAGCGTTTCAATATTGGAAGCGATGATTCTAGAAGAACAATAACTAGAATGGTCTATGGAATTACATGCTTCGGTTTACTTTTTGCTCTAGTTGGTACTGTTTTGGGTGGTGTTTGGGCAAATGACAGTTGGGGAAGATTTTGGGGATGGGATCCCAAAGAAAATGGAGCCTTAATGATATGTTTGGGAGCTTTAATCATGCTTCACGCACGTATGGGTGGATATATAAAAGATCTTGGTATGAACATAATTGCCATCGTCATATTAGTTATTACGGTTTTTTCTTGGTGGCATGTTAATCAATTAGAAACAGGTTTACATAGCTATGGTTTTACAAGCGGAATTATGTTTTGGTTATATGTTGTATATGCCATTGAATGCGCTGTTATTACAATTGGTTTGAGTTGTTATCGCCTCAACAAAAAGAGCCTCTTCAGTAAGCCTTTGGCAATATCGTTTTTCCTTTTAGCTTTTATATTTACTATTACCTTCGTAACATTGGCAGCTACCACGACATCCTAATTATAATTTTCTAAATTTGTTATTACTATATGAATATCAATTTTATTCTTTGCTTATTTATTGCAACAATATCGTTTTTTTCTCATAATTTAGTACATGCCAATGATGTAACTAAAATTGTGTTTGTTGCTGGTAATAGAAGTCATGGCTGGGGGGCTCATGAATTCAATGCTGGTTGTTTGCTAATGGAGTCGCATTTAAAGGAAGCGTTAGGTGAGAAGATTGAAACTGCGGTTTACAAAAATGGCTGGCCAAAAAATCAGGATTCATTTGAAGATGCTGATGCCATAGTTCTTTTTATGGATGGTGGTGGTGGGCACCCCATCAATAGAAATTTACAACAAGTGAAGAAAGAAATAGATAGAGGTTGTGGTTTGATGTGCATGCATTATGCGGTAGAAGTTCCAGTAGGTACCTCCGGTAAAGCATTACAAAATTGGATTGGTGGTTATTACGAAACTGGTTGGTCAATCAATCCTCACTGGATTGCTGAATCTAAATTGAACCGTAAACATCCAATAACCTTTGGAGTTGAAGATTTTAAGGTCAAAGATGAGTGGTATTTTAACATGAGATTTAGAGAGGGCAAAGAGGGGGTGACCAGTGTTCTTGATGCCGTTCCAGATGATAATGCAAGATCGGGAAGGAGTAGTTGGCCCAGAGGGCCAAAGAAGCATATTGTTCAAGCTTCTGGTCGAGCGGAAACCCTTTGTTGGTCTGTAGAGAGGAATGATGGAGGTCGTGGTGTTGGCTTTACTGGCGCACATTTTCATTATAATTTTGGTAATGATGGGTTTCGTAAACTTGTTCTTAACGCAGTCGCATGGACAGCAGGTTTAGAAATACCAAAAAATGGGCTGGTGACTCATCGTCCTGATGAACTAGAATTAGACGCTAACCAAGATTTTAAGAAGCCTGAAAAAAAGAAATAAGAACTTCCAAAACTCGTCATTTATTATAACTTTACCTGAATCACATCGATATACCAATCAATCATGAAAACCTTACGCACTTTTAGAAATTTAACTTTGATCCTTATATTATCCATTCCTGCTGTCTCATTCTCAAATGGACTTGCTCCTAAAGAGTCACTTAAAGCGTTGGAAGTTGCTGAAGGCATGAAGGTGGAGTTGTTCGCCTCTGAACCTATGTTGCTCAGTCCATCAAGTATAGATATTGATCATAAAGGAAGAGTTTGGGTCGCAGAAATTGTTAATTACAGAGGGCACAATGGGAAAAGACCAGAAGGCGATAGGATTTTAATACTAGAGGATACCAATGGTGATGGTGTTGCGGATACGTCTAAAACTTATTATCAGGGAAGAGATATAGATTCACCTCATGGTGTTTGTGTTCTGGGTGATAAGGTAATTGTTTCTACTGGAGAGCAAGTGATAGTGTTTACTGATAAAAATGGTGATGACAAACCTGACGATAAAAAGATCTTATTCAACGTAGTTGGAGGCAAGCAACATGACCATGGAATACATGCATTTTGTTTTGGTCCAGATGGTAAGTTGTATTTTAATTTTGGTAATGCTTCTA
>NYVP01000081.1 GCA_002684575.1 Verrucomicrobiales bacterium | reverse complement strand
TCAGACATTCTGATGGCCTCATCAAAGTCATGAGTTACAATGACGAGTGTAATGTTATTTGTTTTACATATTTGCCTGATTTCATTTTGTAACTCTATTCTTGTAAATGTATCCAAGGCTGAAAAAGGCTCGTCCAACAGCATAACGGAGGGACTTGTGGAAAGAGATCTTGCCAAGGCAACGCGTTGCTGCTGACCGCCAGACAATTGACGCACATTCCGATTTGCAAGATGATCAAGCTTAACAAGCTCAAGAAGTGGTAGAACCGTCTCTTCTATACTCTTTTTATTAAGTTTCTGTAACTTCAGTCCAAAAGCGGCGTTTTGAAAAACAGTTAACCAGGGATAAAGAGTAGCCTTCTGAAGCATCAAATTAACCTTAGAAGATGGTCCAACAACGGTTTTACCATTGATTGAAACGGAACCATTAGAGGGAAAATTGAGGCCAGCCATCAAGTGCAATAATGAGGACTTACCGCATCCACTAGGGCCTAATAGTGAAATAGCTTCACCAGGAGAAAATTCTAAATTTAATGATTTAAAAAGATAATGATCGCTTTTCGGATAAGCAAACGAAAGGCCTTTGATAGTGATTTCACCATCAGCATTATTGAGATCATTAAATAGTGTCGAGGCATCGGTCGAGTCAGAAGAAAAACTGATTACAGTTTTTTGGGCCACCTCTTTTTCAATTGCATTTATCATTTGTTAACAAAAGAACAATTAGCAAATGCGATGCCAACTTTACCCAACTATAGGATTATTATTTGTAATTCATTTTAACTATTAAAATCATTCATGAGTTATAATCGATCGCGTAATCATTGATGAAAAGCATTCATTATTTCATCAATGAAATTAAAATTCACCCAAAACACCANCCGTTTNAATTGGNAAAATCTGAGCTCTATTNNTCACATTAAACCAATCNTCCAATCGGTTNGAGCAGAAACAATCACGCCATTATTAAAATAAAAAACCCGACCAGATCAAAATATCTGGCCGGGCATTTTTGAATACTAATTAATGTATCTATCAAAAGGATCTTCGAAGCGAAAAGGTAAAACTTGGAGCCACTTTAAAGTCTTCACCATCACCATAAAAACTCTGGTGAAAAGGTTTGGCAATACCAAGTCCAAGATCCAAATCTTCTCTCATGGCATAGGACATATTAAAAGATAGACTAGAGTGAAGAAATCCTGAATTAGGATCCCTTCCAGTTAGTTTCCAATCAGAATATCCAAAATATTCAGCACTTAAACCTGCAGATGCCGACAGTTTTTCACTAAGGGTGAAATTAACCATAGGGGAAAAAGCTAATTCTGGAGCCCCTCTATAACTTTTACTATTGCGATAGAAAGGCAGTCGTGCTCTGGAATAAAAACCGAGGCCTATTTTTTCACTAAATTGAAAACCATAGTAAAAATTAATTAATGGATCGATAGTTCCATTACCAAACTGGATGTGAAGATGTTTNTTACCTAAATCTCCAAGCAGCCATGGATCATCTTCAGTTCTTCCAGNAGGAAGAGCCAATCCTATCCCTAATCTCATGATGGAACCTTCTTTTAAAAGATCTCTCTTCTTAAAACCAGCCATCAATTCAAGATCTCCAAAACCATCATAATCCTCAGTACGATGATGAATGAATCCCGCTCTTTCNGCATATTCTATCTCNANTNNATTGGCTGGCTCAATGAAAGAAATTTTGGCTTCTTGCGATTTCCAAAAATAGGGAATCGTTAGTCCAATGTCCCATACATCATCAATTGATTTCATGAATGATAAGCTTACCCTTCTCAAATCCATCTCAACGTCATGACGGTGGGTTGGAACATCGATAAATTCATATGAATCATTGATGCCGTAATTGGCCAAATGACTGCCAGTAATACCATTACTGAATGAAAAATCAGTGCCAACTTTCCAAGAATAAGCTGCTTGATCTAATGCAGTAATTTCTGAATTCCCCGACCGGGGAATTGCTGGATTAGTTCAGGCAGGTCATCCTGCACTTAGGAATTGGAAAGTAAAAAAATTAAAAATAAGAATTACAGTTAAAAATTTGTATGTTTGCATTATGAAAATCTAAAATGCGCCTACAAAACCAAAGNCACAGGTTACAAATTACCCACTCGAAATGAATTCGCTAAAAGTGACGAAATTCGGCGCGAATTAAACCGGCTCCAAATAAACGATCATATCAGTAGAACCTGACTTCGAACGGAATATTTGACCCCATGATAAGTTGGAGGGGCGATATTCAATAATGAAACGGGATGATTTAGATTTGGAAAATAATATTCTAAACTGTAATCAGAAGGTTNATTGATTTTAAGATCTTTGATTGAGTTCGAGATTATTAATTCANCTGATAATGATTGTTCTTCTTCAGAGTCAATTAAACACTCACAAACTATTGATATATCATAGTCACAACAACAACAGCCTTGGTNTTCATCATACCTTGAGTTTGCACTAAAAAGAGACGATATAAGTGCAAAAACTAAAAAAATTTTAGTTATGATTTTAATTAAATTCATTTCCTAAGTTACGCCCNTAATAAGTAGCCAGGTTTTGAAAAAACAATCAAATTTTTGTGAAACAATAAACATATAACTGTAAATTACTGATCATATTGCTATTGTTCATGATTACGTTTATCATTTGAAATGGGATTATTTAGTAAAAAGACCACTCTTCAGAGCCTCTCTAAAACATGTGGCTGAGCAGCCAAAATTGACCCGGTCGGGTTAGGGAAATTGTTGGAGAGCCTTCCGANAAATGAAGATCCAAACCTGCTTGTCGGTTTTGATACGAGTGATGATTCGGGTGTGTACAAGTTGACTGAAGAAATTGCCATTATCAACACTGCTGATTATATTACCCCTCCGGTTAATGATCCTTTCATTTACGGGCAAATTGCTGCAGCCAATTCAATCAGTGATGTTTATGCAATGGGCGGCAGGCCCATCACATGCCTAAATCTGGTTAACTTTCCAGACGGAGAACTTCCTACTGAACAACTATATAGGATCATTGAAGGGGCACTAGATAAAATCACAGAATCAGGCGCTGTTCTCGCAGGTGGTCACACAGTAGATGACTCAGAGCCCAAATTTGGATTAGCAGTAACCGGCGTAGTCCATCCAGAAAAAATCTGGCGCAATATAGGAGTACAACCTGATGATGCTCTAATACTCACAAAGCCAATAGGTAGTGGGGTAATTTTTAATGCTAAACTTAAAGACAAAGTTTCAAAAAAAGCATTTNNTGCATGTATAAAAACTGTAACGACCTTNAACAAACAAGCTGCAGAAATATTTCTTAACTATGATGTTCATGCAGCAACAGACATAACAGGATTTGGCCTGGCCGGACACGGTCTTGAAATGGCCCAGGGTTCAAATGCATCAATTCATATTAACCTGGAGGAAGTGCCAGTCATGAACGAAGCCTACAAGATGTATGAGTTGGGTNTTTCCACGGGAGTAAANAAGCATAATCGCGCAAAGACAATGCCAAGCATGCATTTTAATGANTCNGCTAAAACAGAAAAAAGAGAAATACTCTTTGATCCTCAAACCAGTGGAGGATTGCTTGTTTCGATACCTCAAAATCAAGCTAATGACGCATTAAATGATCTTCAAAGTTCAGGTCTTATGGATGCAAAAATAATTGGTCACGCTAAGGAACCTGATCCCAAAATCCAAATCTTTGTGAACTAGTGCTTATATTAAACCTATATACCAAATGCTCTTTGCATCTGCTCTCGTACCTTTTTTAGTCGGTCAACTCCACCTCCACCAACCTCGGCCGTTGCCCATCCAGTAAATCCAATATCACTGAGGCCTTTACGCACTTGGTCCCAAGGCAGATCACCCTCTCCTATTTCGGTAAATTTGTTTGCAGCTCGACTAAATCCTTTAACATCCAATTTAACACACCGGTGACCAAACTCCCGTATCCATTCACCGGGCTGGCCATACTTCCAGTGATTACCAATATCAAAGTATTGGCCTACCCATGGACTCTTGAAACTATCTATAAATTGAACATGTCTTTCGGCACTCTGTTCAGGTGCTTTGTCATGGTCATAGAACATTCTATTCCAAACATTTTCAAAAAGAATAGGCTGCCCCAGTGAAGCAGCCAAAGGAATTAATTTCTTAATCTCCTGGCGACATCTCTCAGTAATTACGTCCTCAGGGCCATCACCTCCCGCCCCAATTACAATAAGCACGCCATTACCACCAGCAGCATGAGAAAGACGGATGCAGTGTTCTATATTTTTTTTAGATGTTTCTCGATCTGCCTCACTTGAACTGGTTAATCTTTTACCCCAATGCGCGTGATTGATGGCATTATGAACAAAGACTCCAGATTCTTGGACAGCCGTTCTTGCCGCTTCCTCTGTATGAGCTCCAGCTTCATCAAAATCGACACCGTCTAGCCCGGCATCAGCTGCCATCTGTAGTCTCTGGGTCAAGGTAAGATTTTGACCGTTTAACTTCTTAGCAATCATGCCAAGCTTTACGGAGAGAAGAATTCCCTTACCTGTTGGGGGTCTAACAATTCCACTTTTTTTGGCCTTGTGGTTATCTGCCTTTGAAATCGCACAAGTTGCAGCTATCGCAGATGCTCCAACGAGAACTGCTTTGCGACGGGAAATATTTTTGGGTTCAACTCTATCAATATTCATGAATCTTTTTTATCGTTATATCATTGAAAGAACAAGCCTCATTAAAAATAACAAGAATATTAGCTGATTTGTTACAGGTTTAATTATTTTCACTAGAAAAACCTTTAAAGTTATTCATTAATGCATAACAAGATATGGTAATAAAAACACCAATTAATACCTTATGAAAATATCGTCGTTTTTAATCTTAATAACAACAATCCTGTCTCTCAATCTATTGCATGGTGCTCAAGGAACTGTGTTTAATGATAAGAATCAGAACGGGAAAAAAGATGACGGAGAACCTGGGCTTCCAAATATTGCTGTTTCCAATGGAAAGGAAATAACCATAACAAATGCACAAGGTCAATGGGAGCTGCCTCACGATGATGACACAATTTTCTTTGTCATTAAACCGAGGAACTGGAGAACACCATTAAATAAAGATAATCTTCCTCAATTTTATTACATTCATAAACCTAAAGGCTCAGCTCCAAATCTTAAGTACAAAGGAGTAAAGCCAACAGGTCCTCTTCCGAAATCCATCGACTTTGCTTTAATTGCGGATAAAGAACCGGACACTTTCAAAGCTATCTTCTTTGGTGACCCCCAGCCCAGATCCATTGAACAAATTAATTATATGGCCCATGATATTATACCAGAACTCATTGGGACTGAGGCTAAGTTTGGAGTAACGCTAGGTGACATCATGTTTGATGATCTTGATTTATTCAAAGAATCGAATGCCAACCTAGCTCTTATTGGAATTCCTTGGTATAATGTTGTTGGAAACCATGACATTAATTTCGACTCCAAAGACGATGCTGGGTCAGACGAAACATTTCATCGTTTTTTTGGACCAAACTATTATAGCTTTGACCACGGCCCGGTTCATTTCATCGTCCTTGATGATGTAGACTGGTCCGGGAAGAAAAACACCTACCGGGGAGGGCTTGATGAAGACCAACTGACTTTTGTCAAAAATGACCTCGCGCTTGTCCCTAAAGAAAAATTAATCATGCTCATGATGCATATTCCTCTGACCAATGTAGGGAACCGTCAAAAACTTTATAGACTTATAGAACAAAGGCCGTACACGATGTCCATATCAGGTCATACACATTGGCATGCTCATAAAATGATAGATTCAAAAGATGGCTGGAAAGGGAAAGAGCCTCATCATCATGTTATCAATGTTTGTGTTTCCGGAACATGGTGGAAGGGCAACAAAGACGAGGTCGGAATACCTCATACAACGATGCGTGACGGCGCACCAAACGGCTACTCGATCATAACATTTGATGGTAATAAACACGTACTGGACTTCAAAGCTGCGCGACAGCCAGCTTCTTATCAGATGAATAT
This sequence comes from Verrucomicrobiales bacterium, assembly GCA_002684575.1. Taxonomy (GTDB): domain Bacteria; phylum Verrucomicrobiota; class Verrucomicrobiia; order Verrucomicrobiales; family DEV007; genus EC70. The sequence continues at coordinate 11,333 of NYVP01000081.1, read as the reverse complement.
TCAAGCTCCTGATGCGATTGATCAGAAAAACAATCAAAAGCAATCCGTCTATGTCAATGTTTTCAATGGATCGGCAAAATCAAAAGTAAAAATGAAGATAGGTAAAGGAAGCGATTGGATAGAGCTCAAAAAAACCGTNGAAAATGATCCTTCTTATGTAAANACAAGGGAGCGGGAATCAAAAAATAGCAAAAATGGTAAATCAGATCTCAATCCACCAAGTCCATCTGATCATTTGTGGAAGGTTGTCATTCCATCGGGATTGGAACTGGGTTCCCATTTAATCGAAATTGAGGCCACTGATCACTATGGTAGACCCCATAAAGGTAATCGTGTTNTAAGGATTGAGAAGTAAATAACTANGTAGGTTATTTCAAAATTCGATTCGCTGCATCAAATCCGGTCAATATAGCTTCCCCAACTCTGCCTCGACCAACAAAAGAGTCACCGCAAAAAAACCATCCATCGGGGGAACATTCNTCAACTTCTTCTATATCCAAAGCAACCTTAGGATGAGCGTATCTCCATCTTTGCTTGTCTTTCCATAATGGACCTTCATTNGGAATTTTAATAAGTTTTGAAACCTCNGATAGNGATTCATTGAAAATNATATCATCACANGAGTCGTAAAAAGATTCTGTCCATTGAGGAGACATCTGAGCAACAATGACGCTTTGATCAGTATCNACTCGACCCGATTTGGCTTCTTCGAAGCCTAACCAGGANACAGCATGTTTCCTGTCGTTATTAAGCATCGCACAGCAATCAGAAGGTCGATTAATGCGCTCATCAAAACCCATGATAACTGAAAACTGACTGTGGTACTCACTTTCTTCAAGCAATTCTGTTAAGCTTTCAAGGGAACCAGAAGAGATGATTGAATCTCTGATTAGTTCGAGTAGTTGGGGCGCGGGCGGTGTGAATAAAACAGCATCAAAGACTCCGAGATTATTCCCTTCTTCACATCTTATCTCCCAAGCAGAATTAGAAATTTCCTCNAAACTAACAACGCGTGTCTGTTTTATAAATTTAGCTGTAGAACATTCAGCTATTCTTTTTCCTAACTCACTAATACCGTTTTTGTAATTCCATTTGTCTTCATTATTANGNTGATCATCTCCTCTGGTTACCTCACTAGNCTCATCAAAAAGATAAACNTTTCCTGGAATTTGAATTAAATCTTCGTTTGGTAATTCTCTNAGTACCAATTCCTCTANTTCAGNTGAATTGAGCTTAAAGTAATTGGCACCATGATCCACTCTAAACCCATTAATAGTTCTTGTAGCAGCCCTGCCGGATGGTCCACGGCTCTTCTCGAAAACACTAACCTCCCAATCAGAATCTTTTAATGCCCAAGCAGCAGCCAAACCAGAAACTCCAGCACCAATTATCGCTATTTTAGGGTTATGAGAACCTTGCACAGTATTTTCAAACGAAAATATATTAAAATCAGATCCGACTGTTTAGCTCAATATATGATCTAGAGGAAAAACTCCCAAATTAAGCCAGCTCCCAAAATGAAAACCTGAGGGAAAAAATTAAGTAGTATGCTTTTTTCTTTCCAAGCGAACCCTACAATAGTCCATGTACAAGCTCCAACCAAATGGATCATAACGTTCCATGGATGAAAATTGAAGGCGTGCAGAATAATGGCACAAACAATTGTTATGGCGCTAAAATATTTAAGGTAAAATATCATTCCCTATCAAGTTTACACTAAGAAAACTCAGTAATAGATTTATCTTAAAATTATTTATCCAGTAATTTTTACTTCCTTCGATCGCTCCTGTTATCAATATTCATAAGCCTGTCAGATTGTTCAGGCGAAAGCACAGTACTATTTTCTTGAACCCAAGTTCTGGCCTCTACAGGCTCCCTCTTAGCCCATTCTCTAACTCCTCTCTCGATAGCGCCTTCTCTTTGTCTATCATTATCAATAGTAGCCGCCCAAGTAACCGCTGATGCAGGGTCATCATCAAAGGTGGCCTTTGCTAGGGCTCCGACTCCATTATCTCGAAAATCACCACGAGGCTGCTGCAAAAGCCAGTCTGCCGCTCCAGCAGGATCATCATTTGTCCAGTGCCAGACTGCATGGCCTATAGCGTCTGTCCTCCCTTTAGTGTCAGGTTGATTGACTAGCCACTCTGCAGCCTGAGATGGTTCCTGTTCAGACCATCTTCGACCAACTTCACGTATTTGGCTATCAGTTCTCTCTTCCGCTGGAATGTCGTTAATAAATGCAGCTGCCTCCGCTGGTTCGGTTGAGGCCCAGCCACCCAAAGCTCTACTCATTGCTGATTCCCTATCATCACCCTCTAAAGTCATAGCCCACTCCATTGCCTCCTGAGGAGCTCTTTTTGCCCATAAGTTTGCAATACTTCCAGCAGCCTTTTCACGCGCATCTCCTGCATCAAGTTCAAGCAATCTTCGCGCGGCTTCGTTAGGGTCAGATGCAGCGATAGTCTCCAAGGCGCCACCGAGAGCTCCTTGACGCTGGTTTTCTGGTAAGGAACTTGCCCACGCAAGCGCAGCATCAGGGTCACGCCTCACCCATTCGGTTGCAATAGTGCCCGCAAGCATATGCCCCAACCATCCATTCTTAGCCATGTCACTCCCTTTATTGGACATCCATTCGAGCGCTTTCTGAGGATCCTGAGAAGCCAGCGCCCTTAATATTGAAAAGGTAGCGTCTCTAGCCTGATCCTTATTCTTCATTTGTTCAACATAGGCAAATGCCGCATCAGAATCGGCAGATGCCCAGCGCGTTAATAATAATCCTACAGCCATCTTCATATGTGGATCCCAATCAGGTGCACTTTCCTGTAGAGCAACCAAAGCATCAGGCATTTCATCTGGGCTTAGCTTATTAACATAAGCCATCAGTCTTTCGATTCGCTTTAAAGGATCTGGATCAGACAGTATCTCGTTTACAGAACCAATTACGATCGATAAATTTTTTGAATCTTTTCTGTTACCTGATTCTTTCTTCGATTCTGAGGAAGATTTTGATACACCTTTGCCAGTGCCTGCCAAAGTCAAGCTTTCTTCACCTAATGAACCTATCTCTTTAGAATTTTGGACCTTGAGCTCTTTTTTCAATTTGGCATTCTGAGTATATTGAAAGGCAATTATCGAAANACCTAACAANACAAAGANTATAATTGGTAGCTTTGTAGTATTCATTNTTAGTAAAGGTTAGTAAAAAAAGANAATTTTTGTAANTNAAAAAAATGGGTGCCNAAGAATCTACTNAGGCACCCATCAATTCAATANATTATTATAATTTTACTTGGTNCNNTTTCTCAANGATTGCATTTTCTCTCTTGCCTCTTCTTTCGTTAATTTTCCCTCTTTAACAGCTGCACGAATCTTTTTTGCAAGCTCAGCATTGTTAGATTTTCCTTTTTTTGCTCCTTCATTTGATAGTCTCTTTTTAAATTCAACCATTCTTTTTTTCGCCTCTTCCTCTGTAATCTTACCAGATTCAACAGCTATTTTTAATCTTTTCATCACTCCTTCAATACCTGGATTCGGTTTTTCATTTCCGACCTTTTTTGTCATTTCTTCAAATTTGGCCTTGGCCTCTTCTTGAGTCATTTTTCCCGCCTTAACTGCTGCCTTGAGTCTTTTGCCCAAAGCTTCATGAGATGACGATCCTCCTCGCTTTTTAAGGCCTGCAATTTTTTGAGCAGCCTCTTCTCTAGTGATTTCTCCAGATTCAACGGCGGCTTTGATTTTTTCGATGACTGCATCCTTACCCGCCCCCTTTTTCTTTTGAGCATTTGAAATAGTCAAATTTCCAAAGACTATAAATGATAAAAAAATTGTTAGTACTAATTTCATGAGTTTAAATTTTTAAGGTTATTAACTACTAAATTATTAAAACATAATGATCATTATTATAACATTATGCTTTTGTAATAAACTCTATCCTATAAATAAACCAAAATGTTTCCTNAATATTTTTGCTTATTTAATTAATTTTCTAGTACTTGCTTAGTTCAGAACTAGGACCAATATTACACATCCCCATGACTGAAGAAGAACAATATATCCTAGAAATAAACGATGATGAAGTCCGATGCCATCGACCTGACGGCACGATGGATTCTCTTTCCTGGAAGAATCTAAACCGTGTCGAAATCGTTGTTACTGAAGATAGTCCATTACCGGCAACTTTCATCGCTTTGCACGGCCCCAGTTCAACCATTGTCATTCCTGAAGGCGCCACCAATGCAGACGATTTAAGTGAAAGACTTTTTACTCTTGATGGTTTTGATGCAGATACATTTGTTGAGTCCATGTCAGCTCAAACTTCTGATACTTTTGTTTGCTGGACCTCAAACGAATAAAGTCNNCTCAAAGCTCAATGCATAGAGCTCCTTTGCTTCAACTTGTTGAAAGTTATNAAATAAGATATCCGGCTGAAACAGAAACTGTCTCNACATACAAAGATTTCGTTATAGCTAATAAANACTGCTTTNAGAGATCGCTTTTAGAGGGCCACATTACCTGTGGCGCTTGGATATTAGATGGGTCAGGAACAAAAACACTCCTCACCCATCACCGTAAATTAAATAGATGGCTACAACTAGGCGGCCACGCTGATGGCGATCATGATGTTCACAGAGTGGCCGCAAAGGAAGCTCAAGAGGAAAGTGGAATCACTACTCTTGAACTAGTCTCTGAAGACATTTTCGACATTGATATTCACAAAATACCAACTCGAGGTGATGTGCCAGCACATTTACACTACGATGCCCGATTCCTATTTAGAACAACTGATAACGAAAAATACGAAGTCAGCAATGAATCAATTGACCTAGCATGGGTAAGAATTGATGAGATAGAGAAATATTCCTCAGAGGAATCAATTCTTCGAATGATCGAAAAGACAAGGGAGTTTATTCAGAGCTAAATACTAAAGACTTTATTTAAAGCTCTCCGGCNGGCCTCTGATTTTTTTTCAGCTTTTCATCAAAGAGGTTCATCTTNTTAATCATTTCATTAACAAGAATCTCATTTTCTTTTGCGAGATTCTTTGATTCAGAAATATCTGAGGCCAAATCATATAGTTCCACCGGCTGAGAATTCTTACCAGATCGACGGAGCTTCCATTTCCCCTGACGAGCGGACTCTAACTTGTTNCCCTTGTAGAAGAAATAAATTTTATGAGGAGTTTGCGCGCCTTTCTTGCCAGCGATAAGAGGCCAAATATCTTTGCCGTCTATTGTTCTGTCATTTGGCATTTCGGCTCCTGAGAGCCCAGCAATCGTGGGTAAAAGATCAATCGTGGCGGCGATTTCATCACACGAACTTCCTGCAGGAACTTTTCCTTTCCAATGCATAATGCAAGGAACCCGCATACCCCCTTCATATGTTTGAAATTTAAAACCTCTTAACGGATGGGCGCTTCCTCCCCTACCTCCTTTTAATTTCCATGGACCATTATCTGAAGTGTAAATCACTAATGTATTCTTATCCAAATTATTATCCCTTAAGGATTTCATGATTTCACCAACTGACCAATCAATTTCCTCAATCGTATCACCGTAAAGTCCACGCTCACTTTTGCCTTTAAATTTTTCTGAAGCGAACAAAGGAATGTGCGGCATGGTATGAGGAAGATAGAGGAAGAACGGTTTATTTTTATTTTCCTCGATAAACTTTACCGCCTCCTCGGTATACCGCTGTGTCAAAGTCGTCTGATCACATGGATACTCAATGACCTCCTCATTTCTCATTAATGGAACAAAATCCTTTTTTGGTTTTTCATTCCTAATTCTGTCCAAAGTAAAACCTTCTCTGAGTTTAATATCCGCGGCAAGATTTGCTTCCGGGTCAATGGTCATATCATTGCTATATGGAATACCGTAGTATGAGTCAAAGCCTTGCCTGGTCGGTAAAAATTTTGGCTTGTGTCCAATATGCCATTTCCCAATGCATGAAGTTGCATAGCCCTTACTTTTCAGTAAATCAGCAATCGTAATCTCATCCGGATTCAGACCTATTTCATGACGTGGGAATAAAACGCCAGGAATACTGATCCTGACTGGATAACAGCCCGTCAAAAGAGAAGCTCTAGAAGGAGAGCAAACGGAATTCGCCGAGTAAAAACTCGTAAACTTTCTACCCTCAGCAGCTAATTTATCCAGATTGGGAGTTTTTATTTTTGGGGACCCAAAACAACCAATATCCTCAAAACCCTGATCATCGGTAAAAATAATGATAAAATTAGGCGGTTTTGAAAATAAACTACTTACAAGAAAAGAGGAGATAATGAGGCCAAGAAGATACCTAAACATAACAATTATCGTTTATAGTGTTATAAAATAATAAATTTTTTGTTAGAATGATCGACAAGTATTAGTCTAATATAATGATTAGTCTAGGGACTGTGATGTAAATTACCATCCCTCATTATTCCCAAATAAAAACGATGAATAGATTAACCGCACTTCCCATTTTTTTATCGATACTTTTTGGAATTAATATATCAAAAGCCAAGGAAAAAATTAAATTCAACAGAGACATTCGGCCTCTGCTATCAAACAACTGCTTCGCATGCCACGGTCCTGATGAACATGATAGAAAGGCAAAATTACGCCTTGATATAGGAGAGGGTGGTGGATTCAAAGATCTTGACGGATTTCAAGCCATCGTCCCCAATGACCCCGGCAATAGTGAAATAATAGCTAGAATGATTTCTGATGATGAGGACGAAATGATGCCTCCTCCTGAAACAGGAAAAAAATTAAATAAAGAACAAATAGAATTAATTAAACAATGGATCAATGAAGGAGCAGAATATGAAGGTCACTGGTCCTTCACATCACCATCAAAAACCGCCAAAACAGAAGGCCACCCGATTGATCACTTCATAAATACTAAATTAAAAACTCAAGGACTAGAAATTTCACCNGTAGCTCCTGCTCATACCTTGTTGAGAAGGCTATCCCTAGATCTTACAGGAATTTTGCCTACTACNANCGAATTAAGTTTATTCAAAAAGAATTATGAAGAAGATCCATCAAATGCGATAACCAAAGCAACCGATCGTTTATTAAAGTCACCTCGCTACGGTGAAAGAATGGCCACTTTTTGGCTCGACCTAGTTAGGTATGCAGATTCTATCGGGTACCACTCCGATACCAATATGGACGTATACCTATACAGGGAATGGGTAATTAATGCATTCAACTCAAATTTAAAATATGATCAGTTTACTCGTGAACAAATCGCTGGAGATCTATTACCCAACTCTACAGACGATCAAAAAGTAGCATCAGGCTACAATAGACTTTTACAAACAACCGAAGAGGGGGGCGCTCAGCCCAAAGAGTATGTTGCAATTTATGCCGCTGATAGAGTAAGAAATGTATCATCTGCGTGGCTTGGCGGAACACTAGGNTGTGCCCAATGTCACGACCACAAGTACGATCCNTATACAGCGAAAGACTTCTATTCAATGGCTGCTTTCTTTGCTGACATTAAAGAAAAAGCAGTTGGAAGACGNGATCCGGGTATGGCCGTGGCCACTGGTGAGTATAAGAATAGACTAGCCACCATAGAAAAAGAAATCATTGAACTAACATCAAAAACCAACAAGAGCACCACTGAAACAAAAGCTGCTCAAATTGAATGGGAAAAATCTTTATCCGGATCAACTAAGCCAATACTAATGAAATGGCACGTCATCGGGCCAATCTCTGGTGGTGACTCCAAAAAAGCATTTGATACCGAATTCGGCCCAGAAAGAGGAATAGATCCGAAAGCTGTTATATCAGGTAAAAAATGGCAAGANAGAACAGATTTAGTGGACGGAAAAGTTCACAATCTTGGCAATGCAACCAATTCAGTTTGGTACCTTTACCGCCTAATAAAATCCCCCACTGCAACTCAGTTACCTCTATCACTAGGGTCAGATGATGGAATTAAAGTTTGGCTTAATGGTAAAGAATTACTTAAATCCAATCCTAGCCGTGGTGCCGCTCCTGATCAGGAAAAAATAACTCTCGAATTGAAAGAGGGTAATAATCAGTTCCTCATGAAGATCATAAATCATGGCAGTGGTGGCGGCTTTTACTTCAAGGCCAAAGGAAACGAATTGCCTCCAGCAATCGCTGCCTCTCTCACCATAAATGCAGAAGAGAGAAATGAATCCCAGAAAGAAGTGATAGAAAAATATTATCTATCAATTTCTCCAGTCATGGCAGAGCTACGTAAAAAGATTTCTATTTTGCAAAAAGAAAAAAGTGATATGCAAAAAAACTTACCAAAAACCTTGGTAAGCATTTCTACCAAACCGCGTGAGATGAAAGTTCTTCCCAGAGGAAATTGGTTAGATGANTCAGGAGAAATAGTAAAACCTGCAATTCCAGAATTTCTTGGAAAAATTCAACACAAAGGCGATAGAGCGAATAGACTTGATTTGGCAAACTGGATTGTTTCTAAAGACAATCCTATGACCTCACGAGCTTTTGTGAATAGGTTATGGAAATTATTTTTTGGAATTGGTATTTCATCGAACGTTGACGACCTCGGCTCACAGGGCGAATGGCCTTCACATCCTCAACTGCTTGATTGGCTCGCAGTCGAATTCGTAGAAAGCGGGTGGGATGTTCAGCATATNATTAGGCTAATGGTCAGCTCTAAAGCCTATGCCCAGTCATCAATTGTTTCATCAGACTTAAATGAAAAAGATCCGCTCAATCAATTATTTGCAAGACAATCACGATTTCGTGTCGATGCTGAAATGATTAGGGATAATGCTCTATTCATCAGTGGTTTATTAAATGAAAAAATTGGTGGCCGAAGTGTTAAGCCTTATCAACCGGCAGGATACTGGCGACATCTAAACTTTCCTTCCAGAAAATGGTCTCATGACAACAATGAAAACCAATACCGCCGTGGCTTATATACTCATTGGCAGCGCAGCTTTCTGCATCCGAGTTTATTAGCGTTTGATGCCCCGAGCCGAGAGGAATGCACAGCAGAAAGACCAAGGTCCAATACGCCGTTGCAGGCACTAATTTTACTAAATGATGTCACTTATGTGGAGGCAGCTCGATCATTTGCAGAAAGAATTATAAAAGAAGGCGGTGCCGATCCCAATGCCCGTATCAATTGGGCATTAAATACGGCTCTTTCGAGAGAGGGAACAGAGCAAGAAATCAATATACTCATGCAGCTACAAGCTCAGCAAAGCAATCGCTACAAAGAGGATACTGAGGCAGCTACAGCCTTTAATCAAACCGGCATCAAGCCCCCTCCTGAAAACATTGATCCCACTGAATTAGCAAGTTGGACATCAGTTGCGAGAACTATCCTAAATTTACACGAAACCATTACTAGACACTAAAATGAATAACATTGACTTCCAAATCAATCGCAGATCATTTCTTAACCGTTCAGGTGTTGGCATCGGTTCGGTGGCCTTGGCATCTATGCTGAATGATGAACTCAAGGCTGAAAACAAACCAACTGAAAAGTGGAAAGGCGTCATCGAAAAGCCGCACCTTCCGGTAAAGGCTAAAAGAGTAATACATCTCTGCATGGCAGGAGGCCCTTCGCACTTGGAAACTTTGGACTATAAACCAGAACTTTCCAAAATGAACGGCAAGCCAATGCCTGAATCTTTTACCAAAGGACAACCAATTGCCCAGCTGCAAGGAAGAAAGCTGACGTGCCTTGGACCTCAACACGAATTCAGGAACTACGGTAAATCAGGTCAATATTTATCATCAATTCTTCCAGAAATAGGTTCAGTTGCCGATGATATTGCAGTCGTTCGATCCATGGTTACTGAACAGATAAATCATGACCCAGCACACACCTTCATGAATACTGGAACACAAATATCTGGAAGGCCTTCGATGGGTTCTTGGTTACTTTATGGTCTTGGCGCTGAAACAGACAACCTTCCAGGTTATGTGGTCCTNACNTCTGTNGGNGGAGGTCAAAACCAACCGATTGCAGCNAGACAATGGCATAGCGGTTTTCTTCCNAGTCGATTTCAAGGGGTTCCTTTCCACTCCAAAGGAGACCCTGTACTTTATGTTTCAAATCCGAATGGGGTGACTAGAAAAGATCAAAGAGCGGTAGTTGATTCTGTGAATGCTCTAAATGGAATCCACAATGACCAAGTCAACGATCCTGAAATTTCAGCCCGAATTGCTCAATATGAGCTCGCATTCAAAATGCAGGCCTCTGTTCCTGGTCTAATGGATGTATCTAATGAACCACAACATGTTTTGGACATGTATGGTGCAAAACCAGGAGACGGATCTTTTGCATCAAATTGTTTACTAGCAAGACGGCTTGCAGAAAGGGGTGTACGATTCATACAACTTTATCACCGAGGGTGGGATCACCATGGTGGCATTAAAAATGCATCAAAAAATACTGCTGGTTTAGTTGATAAAGGAAGTGCAGCCTTAATAAAAGATCTCAAAGAAAGAGGTATGCTTGACGATACACTCGTAATATGGGGAGGTGAATTTGGCAGGACTCCGATGGCTCAAGGCAATGGTAGAGATCATCACATTAAGGGGTTTTCTCTATGGATGGCTGGAGGAGGAATTAAGGGTGGAGTTAGCCACGGAGCGACAGATGAATTAGGATACAACTCTGTTAAAGATGTTGTTAACGTACGTGATCTCCATGCCACACTACTACATCAGTTTGGGATCGATTATCGGAAATTTAGTTACCAGTTTCAAGGTCTTGACTTTCGATTGACTGGTGTAGAACCCGCTAACGTTATTCACCCAATAATTGCTTAGTTTTTAAGTACATTACCAGTAATTGAAGGCAAGATCCGCAAGTCGTTATCCAAAGCATCAAAATAATTAGAATATTTTGGATGCCAGCCAGTCTTTTTGATTTTTAGATTTGAAACTCTTTTATTCGACCAACCTCGAACCTTCCCTTTCTCTGGTTCTTTAACGTCTGGAATACCTTTTTTAAATCGACGGTCAAACTCCTCATAACAATACCTTTGCAACAAAGGTTGATCATCGTTCACATTAAAAACCTCATTAATTAGTTTTTTTTCTATAATGTGAGCGATGGCCTGAGCTGCATCATCACGATGAATCTGATTAATCCATCGCCCACTAGAATCTGGGGAAAACCCATCAATTTGCGAATTACCCTCAAGGTACCTCTTTAATAAATAAGACCTTCCTGGACCATATATTCCAGAAAGCCTTGCCACCGAGCCATTAGCACCTAAAGCGATTCTCTCGGCTTCCAAAAGTAATTTACTCGTTTTTGCTGGAGGTTCTGTTTTTGATTTTTCATCAACTATAGATTCATCACTTTGCCCATAT